>DATIPW010000363.1:0-5685 GCA_035471605.1 Anaerolineales bacterium
GAGGCTCGCGATATTTCTTCATGATCACGTTGTCCGTGATGCTCAGATCCGGCGCCGTACCAACATGCGTGCGATCTTCAGGGATATACGCCACCCCGCGTTTGATTCCAAACAGCGTGTTGCGGTTGCTCACTCGAGAGCCGTGCAGCAGGACCTGCCCCTGCTCGCACTTGCGCAAACCCGAGATCACCTGGGCCAGTTCCGTCTGGCCATTCCCAGCCACGCCCGCCAGTCCAACGATCTCACCCTGGCGCACCGTGAGGTCCATTCCCCTCAGCGCGGGGAGGCCCTTGTCGTTGTCGGCGTGGACATTGCGAACCTCAAGCACCACCGATCCCGGCTTTGCCGGCGACTTCTCCAGTCGAAACACCACATCGCGTCCGACCATCAGCCGGGCCAACTCCTGCCGTGACACGCCCGCAGCAGCCACCCCGGCCGCGGAGACGGCTCCCCGGCGGAGCACCGTTACACGGTCGGCGATTGCCGTCACCTCTTGCAGCTTGTGACTGATGAAGATGACCGACTTTCCTTGGGCGATCATGGAGCGCAGAGTCTTGAACAGGCCGTCAATTTCCTGAGGGGCCAGGACCGCAGTCGGTTCATCCATGATCAGTACGTCGGCCCCGCGGTACAGCATCTTCAGGATCTCAACGCGCTGTTGTTCGCCAACAGACAGCTGCCAGATCTTGGCCCGCGGATCCACCTTGAGCCCAAAGCGCTTGGCCAGGGCCGCCACCTTGGAGTCATACTCACTGAGACGCATCAGGAAACGCGGATCATCGAGGCCCAGCAGAATGTTTTCCGTGACCGTTTGCGACGGCACCAGCATGAAGTGCTGGTGCACCATTCCGATGCCCGCCTGAATGGCATGGCGCGGGGATGCGAAGGTCACCGGAGACCCGTTGATCAGGATCGTTCCGGCGTCCTGGCGGTAGAGCCCCGCCAATACGTTCATCAGTGTGCTCTTGCCCGCACCATTCTCACCCAGCAGCGCGTGAATCTCGCCCGCTCGCACGTCAAAATCAACGTGGTCGTTGGCCAGCACTCCGGGGAACCGTTTTACGATTCCCCGCATTTCCACAACCAGCGGGCCGTTCGAAGCGGCCGGCTTGTCTCTTGACACGTCGTGGCTCCAGCTCATGTATGCCGCGGCCCTGCCCTCAATCCGTCCATGGCAGAGAAGCCGAACAGGCCGCAGTCCTGGGTAGGGCTCCAGGTTGGCTTTTTCTTGGGCAGGGCCGGGCCGATTATCGGCCCGGCCCTGCTTGACTCGACTAGCGCGAAATCACTGGCTCAGGCTCGGCAGTTCTGCCGTAATGCCCTCTGCCCACCAATACATGCAGTACTGGCATTCAAGACCCGGCGCACCGGGCGGGAACTGATCGATGTCCGCCTGCGTGATCTTTTCGCCGGCCGGCACGATAACCTCGCCCTTGTTGTCCTTTATCTCGCCCGCAAACACATCGAAGCGGGTGAATTCGCCGGCCAGCATCTTCGCCAGCGTGTCCTTCACGAGCTGCACGTCTTCAGCCGGCAATTCTGCCACGCCCGGGGGCAGCGTCTCGCCTTCCATGAAGCCGAACAGCCCCATCGCCCCGGAGTCCGCGTCAAAGTAGTCGTACCCTGGAGTATAGGTGCCGGCTTTGACGCCCTCGGCGATGCCAGCGTAGACCGGGCCCCAGTTCCAGTAGGGGGCGGTCAGGCAGCGTTCCACCTTGCAGGAACCATACCAGTCATACGTGACGCCCCACTTGCCCTTTTCCTGGGCCACATCTGCCACGGCGGGAGTATCCGCGCCCGTGAACACGACTTGGGCGCCCGCGTCAAACAGGGACGCCGCACCTTCCTTTTCCAGGACAGGGTCATGCCAGGTGTTGATCCAGCGCACGTCCATCGTGCATTCCGGGCAGGTCTGCTTCACGCCCAACATGATGGCGTTGCCCAGGCGCAGCTCCTCCGGGATCGGGAAGGTTGCCATGTAGCCGACCTTCGGATTCCCGTCCATCTTGGCCCGCGAGCCGGCCAGCATGCCGGCCAGGTACTTCATGTCTTCCATGGCACCGAACAGATTGCCGAAGTTCTTCAGATTGGACTTGTAGCCGCTGATGTGCACAAAGGCGATGTCCGGGAATTCCTCGGCCACGGTGCCCATCGGATCCATATACCCAAAAGACGTCCCCAGGATCAGGTCAAAGCCTTTGCGCGCCAGGCTGCGGAACACCTGCTCTGAATCGGCGCCTTCCGGGACGTTCTCGATGTACGCCACGTGAGAGTCCGCCATATTCTGCTCGATGTACAACAGACCCTCGTAGTGTGCTTGCGACCACCCGCCGTCATCGTGCGGGCCAATCAGCACTGCCGCCACGTTGAATTTGCCTTCTTCAACTTCCGGGATTTGCAGGCCTCCCGCAGCCGGTTCCTCTGCGGCCGGGGCTGCCGGAGCTTCCGCGGGTTGAGGTCCACAGGCAGCGAGTACGAGCGCCAGCGCTGCCACGAGCATCACTAGATGCAGAGATTGCTTGCGCATTGCCTTCTACTCCTTTTGTCCACTGGTGTTTGCTGGTTTGGATCTCGGACGATGTACGTATAAGCCAGACGCCTCCTTTCGTACATGTCTATACACGCGAGTCTATCACACTCGTTCTTCTTGTCACATTCTAGGTCAAACGCTGGGTCCTTGGCAAGTACGTTAGTCCCTGCCGCAAGCGAGCTTGTTCTTGACTTCGGAGGCGGCGCTCTGCTGCCCGGGCGAGGATGCGGTTTCCCGGGCAACGCGCTCCCAGAGCCGGCACAGCAGGGGTCCGACGTACTGACGCGACACCCGATAGGACTCGGCCGTGAGTTCCGCGGCTCGCTCCCATTGACCCGTGCGGGCATACGCTTCGATGAAGACGAAACGCTCCACAGGATCGTTGGGATGATCGTCGAGTTGCAGGCCGGTGTCTCCCAAGACTGCCGCGCGACCCCAATCCCCTTCCTGGGCAGCCAGCCCGGCCTGCTCAAAGTAGTAGCACCAGCCGTGGTCTGGCTCGGGTCCATAGATCGGCGGCATCCTACCTTCCCCATCTGGAAGAATCCAAACCGGGGACGAAAGCGCTGCAGCTTCGCGCATCCGGGTATCCTCCGGGATCAGGCGATTGGCGCTGTCTATCTCGGGATCCAGCAGACGCAGGCACCCGGGCGGCTGATAATAGAACGCCAGGATCTGGGAAGTGCTCCCGGCAAAGACCTCCGAGATGAAATCGTACTGGATCGGGAGGCCGGGCTGCAGGCTCGGCAGTGTCCCCGCAGCCCGCGAAGTCGGATAGAAAAGGGCGTAGTCCATGGCCGGCGAGCGATTGCCGGGATCATAGATCCAGTTCAGCGGACCGATCAACGAGTTGTCGGCATAGTAGGGCAGCGCCCCTTCGTTCAGCAGCACCGTCGTGCCAGGCTCAATGCCCGGCGCGCGCCACAGCATCTGCCAGAACAAAGCTTTTTGTGTGACCCACTCGCGCCGATAGTCATCGGCCCACAGGGCCTGCCGCCCGGCGGCCAGGCTGATCGCAGCCACCGCGAGCCACACCCGCGCACCGGCCGGCACGAGCCCAAGCAGGCCGGCCAGCACCAAACTGACCCCCAGCATGAACGGCAGGGTGAACCGGTTGGCCGGGTAGGCGACGCTCACCTCCAGACCTGTCAGCAGGAAAGGGCCGCCTGCCGCAAGCATGGCCGCCAATCCAAGACCGATGGGCCACCATCCTCCGCGCGGCATGCTGGGGCTGGAGCGTCGCGTCCTGAGCAAGGCCAGGGCCACCACCCCGGCCGTCAGCGCCACCACCGCGCCATAGTAGGCAAGGGTGAGTGGTCCATCCGCCGCCAGGGTGGGAAGGCCCAAGATCTGGCCCCACGCGGCAACGCTCGTCCGGTAGAACTGCGAGCCGATCATGCGCGCGTATTCGGCGGCAGCGCCAAGCGCGCCGGCGTCCGCCGGCTTGGCCAGAGTCGGTCGATAGATCTGGTTGTTGAAGACGAATAGCCGCCACAGCACGTTCGCCGCGAACACGAACAGGTAGGGCAGCCACTCGAAGGCTGCGCGCCGGACGGCTTCCCGCAGGCGCACGCCCGCATTGGCAATCTTCACCGTCCGTACGAGCAGCAGCGGTCTGATCAGTTCCAGGACGAAGAAGTACTCCATCATCCATAGGTTCAGCGCCGAAAGGACCATCCCGGCGATCGTGAACGGCACCCGGCGATCCGGCCTGCGCACGGCCCACATCGCGCACTGAAATGAAAGCAGTAGGAAGCAAAGGACGATGAAGAAATGACTGTAGAGATAGGATGTCCACTGCTGGTTAAAGCCGGGATACAACAGGAATAGAAGGCTGGCGATCAGGGCAAAATCCCGTTGTGCCGGCCGGAGATTCGTGGCGATCAACCACACCAGCACGGCCGAGGCCCAGCGCAGCAGCAGCGCAAACACCTCCCAGTAGATCGGGACGTGTGGCAGAAGGCTCGTCGTCAGCTGGTACAACATCCCCCACACCGGCCGGTTGGTCGAGAAGTACTTCGTCATGGCCTCCGCGCCCAACTCATATCGGATCCATGACATGGGCAGTTCATCCCAATAGAAGCCCATCTCAGGCAGCAAGAGGCCGTACGCCAGCACGGCGACGACCAGTAGGATCAGCGCTGGATGCGCCAGCCTGGCTGCCCGCGCGCGTGCGGCTACGGCCTCCGCTGCTTCCCGCAAGGGAATTCTCATCTCGCTACGTTCTTTGGACGACTTCTCCTGGCATTGCCCTTCCCCGACGTGCCTAGGGGACTACCCAGGTGCCGGTTTCGCCCTTCAAGGCGCGTCCGATGTTCTCCGGATTGGTGATCAGCGCCCGCTTCCCGCCGTTCTCCAGGAATCGGATGATCGCTTCAACTTTGGGCGCCATCGATCCCTTGGCAAAATGCTTGCCCTCCGCAAGATAGGCCTTGGCCTCAGATACGGTGATCTTGTCCAGCCACTTCTGATCGGGTTTCCCGAAGTTGAGGGCAGCCTTCTCGACGGCGGTGGAGATCACGAACAGCTCCGCGCCGACGTTCGTGGCCAGCAGGCTGGAGCCGAAATCCTTGTCAATCACCGCCGCCACACCCTTGATATCGCCTTCCGGCGTGCGCACAACGGGGATGCCACCGCCGCCGGTCGAGATGACCGTCACACCCACCGCGATCAGCGCCTTGATGGCATCAATTTCGACGATCTCCTTGGGCAGTGGCGAGGCGACCACGCGCCGCCATCCCCGGCCGGCGTCTTCCACCACATTCCAGCCCATCTCCTGCTCGCGCCGCCGGGCCTCCGGCTCAGCCATGAAACTCCCGATGGGTTTCGTTGGGTGTTTGAAGGCGGGATCGTTCTGGTCGACCAGCACTTGCGTCACAACCGTGGCCACCGGCTTGGGCTTGCCCCGTCTGCGTAGCTCATTCTGCAGATTTTGCTGCAATGCGTAGCCGATCGCACCCTGCGTATCCGCACCGCACACGTCCAGCGGAACCTCATGCATGCCTTCGGCCTTCGCCGCGATCTCCGATCGGCGCAGAATGAAGCCCACCTGCGGGCCGTTCCCGTGCCCGATGATCACCTCATAGCCGGCCTCGATCATGTCTGCAATGTGCAGGCAGGTCTCCTTGGCGGCCTCGTACTGATCTTCGACTGTC
>DATIPW010000364.1:0-2484 GCA_035471605.1 Anaerolineales bacterium
GAAGTCGGCGCGCGCGTTGAGGGTTTATTGATGGTTAATGATGGTTCGGGTGAATCAGGCCTCACCCCTGGGGTGAATCGGGCCTCACCCCCCGGGTGCAGATCCTGCACGGGTGAATCAGATTCGCCCCCTGGTTGGAGCTCACGCTTTGCACCCCGCGTGCCCTTGTCCCTGGCCTGTGAGGACTGTTGAGGAGAGGGGGGTGCACCAGATTCACCCCCCGGGTGCAGATTCTGCACGGGTGAATCAGGCCTCACCCCTGGTTGGTGCGTAGGGGGTGCACCAGATTCGCCCCCCGGGTGCAGATTCTGCACGGGTGAATCAGGCCTCACCCCTGGTTGATGCGTGGGGGGTGCACCAGATTCGCCCCCCTCACCAGTCGCCCCCAACCGGGGATCGCTCTCGTCGCCCTGCGGCGCTGCGCCGTGAGCAACCCAGTCCAGCTGGATGCGCCAGCGGCGTGTTCCGCGCGGTCCTGCGCCATCCGGCGCCAGGACGCCGACCGCCTGCAGCTTCCTAGACAGCAGCTGTAGCGAGCGCCGGCTCAGCCCCGTCTTCCTGGTGAGCATGGCAAGCGACGGAAAGATCGATCCGCCCGTGCGATCGGCGTGATCGGCGTAGGCTTCGAGCACAAATTTCTCCGAGGGCGGGAGGTCCATCTTCCAGACGGCCCGGATGGCTTCGGTGCTCATCGGGCATCACCTGGGCCGAGTTTCTTCCGGAGGGCGAAAGGGGGGGTGTGCATGACAGCTCCTTGGGAAGGCGGGCTGCCAGAATCGTATGAAACATATGTTCTAAAGTCAAGGAGCAAAGTGTCCAAACTGTCAAGTTTTTGAGTGATTTTTCCGGCAGAGGCGGTCCAGGTGCAGTCTGGCTGCCATGGAAAGCCCTAGCCCAGCAAGTGAAAGAAGAAGCCCGCCGCAAGGGCGGGCCGGCAACCAGTGGCACGTTTCCCCGGGGCTACAGGACTGCGCGCCCCGTCACTCCCCCGACCGCAGCAGCGCCCTCACCTGGTCAAAAGCGTCTGCGACTGACAGACGCTGCCCCTCGTCGAAAGCCTTCTGGTACGCCTGCTCTCCCAGCTCGTTGCGTGCCCGCTCCATATACGGCCCGATGAACTGCCGTTCCATATCGTCAAGCGGCTCGCCCAATCGCTCGCGTTCCGCCTCAAAAGCGCCATAGATCCGCGCCGCGTGGGCCCACCTTCCGGTTGCGGCCAGCAAGCCAGAGGACACAAGCAGCCCCGAGTAGAAACCGCGACGCAGGATGCTCGGGTCGCCCTGTCCGATCAGATCCAGCGAGCCATCCAGGATCTCCCGGGCGCGGCGCGCGTTTCCCCGCTCCAGGGTCACCATGGCAAGATTCAAGGTAAAGAGGAACGTGAAGGGATTGGTGCGCGGCGAAGGGATGTTCGCCACGCTCTCTTCGTACAGGGCTTGTGCCGCATCCAGCTTGCCTGCTGCCTGCAGTGCCACGGCGGTGTCGTTCTGGATTCCGGAGACCTCAAAGTCGAAGTGCAACTCCTTTGCCAGTCGCAGGGCGTCATCCAGCAACCTGAGCCCCGCCGCTTCGTCACCCAGTGCGTTGAAAACACCTCCCAGCCAGTGCTGCGCCATCACGATGCCCCGGCTGTCGTCGTTCTCCCTGGCAAGGGAGAGGGCCTGCTCCAGGGCTTGCCGCGCCTCGGCCTCGTGCCCCACAAAGTAGCCGGCCATTCCCAGCGCGATCAACGCGCGGCAGCGCGCCGGGCTGCGGGCCTCGGCCCCGGCCAGCGCCAGCGACTGCTGCGCGAGCTGAAATCCGAGGGCATTTTGCTGGGTCACATTCCAGTAGTAGACGCCCATGGCCTGTAGCATGCGCAAGGCCTGCTCGCCACCGCCCTCCGCGTGCTGGCACCAACGGAGGGCCGCCACAAGATTATCCTGCTCCCGTTCAAGACTTTGCAGCGTGTCCCACCGCTCGCCATCCCCGAAGTCCAGTTCTTCGGCGAGCGCCAGATAGTAGTTGAGGTGCCGGCCGCGCAGCTCCGCTTCTTCCCCGGCTTCGCGCAAGCGCTCGAGGGCGTATTCCCGGATCGTCTCCAGCATATGGTATCGGCCGCTGGAAACATCTAGGATCACCATTGATTTCTCGACGAGGCCCAGAAGCAGGTCCGCCACCTGCGCCGAGCCCAGCTCTCCGGCAGGCGTGACCCCTTCCGCCGCTTCGAGTGTCCAGCTGCCGGCGAAGACCGGCAGCTGCCGGAACAGTGAGCGCTCCTCTTGTGAAAGCAGATCATGGCTCCAATCGATTGCCGCCCGCAGCGTCTGCTGACGCGGCAGCGCGGTCCGGCTGCCGCCCGTGAGCAGGCGAAATCGATCGTCGAGTCGGGCCGCGATCTGCTCGATCGTCATGCCCCGGCTACGCACCGCGGCCAGCTCCAGCGCCAGCGGAATGCCGTCCAGTCGCCTGGCGATCTGCCCGACCGCAGCGGCATTTTGGTCC
>DATIPW010000365.1:0-1618 GCA_035471605.1 Anaerolineales bacterium
CCACGCCGGGCTCGGCTGCTGCGCCCGAGAGCAGGAAGTACGCGGCTATCGGCAGCCAAACGATGACAATCGTCACCGGGCTGATATGGGTAAAGAACTCCATGAAGTCGGATTCAAACAGGCGGATGGGTTCCGCCTCGCGGCTGGCATCTACGGGTAAGTGGCTCATGCGGGCCCTCCGGCCTGATTCTACACGATGGCCAGGCTGCGCGGCCGGCGCTAGTCACACATGTCTTGTGCAGTGGTGCCGGCGCGGGCAGGGAACTTCCCAAGCTCCCTTGAGCCGCCTACGCGTCACCGAGATGCATTGCAGCCCGGCAGGTTCCACACGCGAGTTGCGGCACGACCACGAATGTTCCAGGGAGGCATGCCGCAGCCCGCAGAGCGGACCAGGGCGTGGTATGGGGCACGCCCCAGGTGATTGGCGACGCGGCCAGCGAGGGCACAAGCGCGGTCCACCCAAGGCCCCGCGGCCGGAGCCCAGAGTCCGGCCCCAGAGCAGGCCCACACGGCTCCTGGATATGGAAGGTGCAGCAGAGCGCGAGCGCTATAATCGACCGCATGCGATCCCTGAGCAGTCTGATAGCGGCCTGCCTGCTTGCGGCCAACCTCGGAGCCTCGGAAGGCGCGCAAGCGCAGTCGCCGGCGGCAGAACCCGACAGTGGCTCGGTGGTGTGCGCCCCGGGCGTATTCTTCTCCGAGCCAGACGGGTGCCTGCCGCTTGGGCCCTCATCCTACTTGACGGAGCTGGCGAATTCCGGCTTCACGCTGCCGCCCAGCCCGCTGCCCGCCTCCAGGCCTGATCGGTCGCTGGCGGACATACCCATCAGATACTTCCATGTGATCTCCGACGAGCCCGTCTCGGTGGGCAGCGCGCCCGGGGACTCGGGCGGGCAGATCCTCTATCCTGGGTTCGTTTACATCGCCTATGTGGATCGGGTGGACACCGGCCAGGGCATCTACTATCTGACGGAGAGCGGCGGCTGGGTGCCCGGAAAAGGCGAACGGGTTGGCGAAGTCTCGCTATTTCAAGGTTTGACTTTTGGTTTCACTCCGCGGACGGATTTTGGGTGGGCCTTTGAAGACATTCCGATCAAAGCCAGCCCGGGTTTCAGCGCCGCCGGCACGGGCAGCGGCCTGCGGCCTTTCGATGTTGTCCAGATCTATGGCACGCAGCAGAGCGAGGGTGCTGACTGGTACATGATCGGGCCGGGACAATGGGTGGAGGCGCGCAAGGTCGCCGGCGTGTTTGTGAACCCCCAGCCGCCAGAGGGATCCAACGGCGCTGAGCGCTGGATCGACGTGGATCTGGCGGAGCAAACGTTGGCAGTCTATGAGAAGGGAAAACTGGTGTTTGCCACGATGATCTCCAGCGGCACCGAGGGCACCTGGACGCGGCCCGGGCTGCATCAGATCTACCGCACGGTCGCCTCGGAAACACTCCGCAACAACGACCCGCGGGATTTCTACTATCTCGAGGAAGTCCCGTGGACGATGTATTTTGACGGCCCACGGGCGCTGCACGGCGCATACTGGCGCACGCGGTTCGGCTTTCCGCAATCGCACGGGTGCGTGAACCTCTCCGTCGGCGACGCGCAGTGGCTTTTCAACTGGGCGC
>DATIPW010000366.1:0-3194 GCA_035471605.1 Anaerolineales bacterium
TCCAGCGGGCGGACCGCCGCGCCCAGCCAGCCGAAGTGATCCAGGGTGGCGCTGAGGAGGATCTGCCCGGCCACGATGGTGACGATGGCCGCGGCCACGCCGATGCGCGGGATGATGAAGCTCACCGACGAAAGCACGATCAGGCCGAAGACGCCTGCGCCCAGGGCGTACCACGGGGCGCTGCGCCACTGCGCCAGCTTGCCGCCGCCGATGATCAGCACCCCGATCAGCGACACGACCGCACCGCCCACGTGCACGATCAGGCTGCTCTCCAGCGGACCCATGCGCTGGGTCAGCAGGCTGGCCAGCGGGCCCTGCATGCCCACGGCGAGGCCTCCGACCAGGCCAACTAGGACGATCAGGAGCAGGGGTTCCATAGTGGAGGCACCTCGGTTTTCTTATATGAAGGGAACAGCGATCGACTGCTGTTCGGGTGACTAGTACCCCAGGTCCTTGATGCCCTCGCCCCTGGCCTTCTTCGCGCCCAGCAGTTCCTTCCAGAACGCGTCATCATAGCGGCGCGAGCGCACCGGCAGCGGCATGGGGACCCCCCAACCCAGCAGCAGCACTTCTTCCTTGGGCTGCAGGCGCGCCAGCATGCCGCGCAGGGCCTCACGCCCGGCCAGGCCCGAGAGCACGGCGTGGATGTCGTCGTCATCGCCCAGCCAGCCGCTGATGCGCGTGCCGAGCTGCGACATGACCTCATCATGGATCTGCGACGGGCGCTGATCGACCACCAGCAGCGTGACGTAGTACTTGCGCAGCTCGCGGGCAATGGTGGAGAAGGTGGTCTGGGCGGCCATCTCGCGGTTGAGCAGCTTGTGGGCCTCTTCGAGCACGATCACCAGCTGCCGCGGCTCGTCCTTGCCGGACTTGCGGAACTGATCGGCGGCGCGGATCCAGGTCTCGCGCAGCTTGCGGGTGAGCAGGTTGGAGACCAGCAGGTAGTCCAGGTCGCTATCGAAGTTGGCGAAGGAGAGCACGATGTGCTGCCCGGCGGCCAGAGATTCAGTGATCTGCTTCACCGTGTCCGCGGCTGGCTTGGGGACGATATAGGGCTTGTGGAACAGCCGCCGCAGCTTGCTGTGCAGCCCCTCGGCGGCCATAACATTCACGCCATGGTCGTTGGCCCACGCCGCAACACTATCAGCCGCCGGGACCTTCCTGCCGTCCTCGGTCGTGATCACATCCTGCGTCATGGCCTTGAACCGGCCGAACCACTCGTTCTTGAACGAATCCCACAGGGCGTCGAGTGTCGTGGGAGTGGTCTCTTTCAGGTTAAGCTCACGGGTGAGAAGCTCGATATCCGCGGTGGAGATGTCGCTTTCGGCGATCTCCAGGTTGAAATCCGGCGCGGAACCGCGGATGGTGGCGCCGCGTCCCAGGCCCACGACGCGCACGCGTGCGGCGAACTTGTTCTTCAGGCCGGGGACCGCCATGCCAGATTCCGAATCGGTGCTGTCGTACCCGTACTCGTTGTGCATGTCGAGCACCAGCACGGAGGCCTTGTTGTGCTGGATCAGCCCCGCCAGCACCAGCCGCGTCAGGAAGGATTTGCCGGTGCCGGTGGCGCCGAACACGCCGGCCGAGCGCTGCACCAGCTGCTTCAGGTCGACGCACACAGGATGGCCCTGCTCGCGCGTGTAGCCGATGACGAAGCGGCCGGCCTCGCCCGGCGTGCCAAAGATCTCGGCGATGTCTCCCGCCGAGGCCAGGCGCACGGGGGAATGATGGGCGGGGACGGTCTTGACCGGGACGGGCCGCGGCATGCGGTCAGCCTGTGCGCGCGACCACGCCGCGTATTCGGGTGAGCCCGGATCCGGACCGCGCTCGAGCATCAAGGCAGGCAGCACTTCCAGGTTGGTGAACAGGGTCTGTCCGTGCAGGGCCCGGGCCAGCATGGGCGAGAGGCGCGTCTCGGGCGGCTCATCAGCAAAGCGCGGGTCGGTGGCGCCGAGCTGCATGTCGGTCACCAGGCCGTAGAAGAGGAAGGGTCCACTCTCGATGACCACAAAGGCCCCCTCCTGCACGTCCAGCGGGTCGACGGTCAGGCGCACGCGGAAGGATTCCTTGAGCCCGCCCCCCACGACGTAGCCAATGGATTGCTGATTGACGGTTGCTGATTGTGGATTGGCCATCTGCAGTGCGATCTACTTTTCAGGCTTGGGTCGCCGGAGGATGCCGCTGCGCTCTGCCAGCAGCAGGATGAATCCGGAGAGCAGCCCGATGCCCACGATCAGGTAGAAGATGGTGAAGATCTTGCCGGCATCCGTGCGAGGCTGGAAGTCGCCGTAGCCGACCGTGGTGAGGGTGATCACGGTGAAGTAGAGCGAATCCAGCGGGCGCCAGTGTTCGACCCGCGAATAGAACCAGGTGCCGAGGCCCAGGAGTCCCAGCACCCAGTAGAACATGGCCCGGAACTCGGCGTCCTTGAGCCCGGTCCACAGACTGCGGAAGAAGCGATAGAGCAGGATCAAGAAGGCGGGCATGCACGGCTCCTTGGCAGCGAAGATCTCAACCCCAACCCCTGCGATCCGGTTGGATTATAAGACATGATAAACTGGCGATCACCCGCACCCATGTCCCTTAAGGAAGCCCTGGCGCGCTGGACGAGAGACATTCTCGAGCCGTCGCTGAAGAGGTTCCCCGAGCGCAAAGCACGCTTTGAGACCTCTTCGGGGATGGAACTGCCGCGGGCCGCGCTTCCGCCCGAGCCGCCGCAGGATTACGCCGAAGCCCTGGGCCTTCCGGGGGAATTCCCCTACACGCGCGGCGTGCAGCCGACGATGTACCGCTCCCGGCTGTGGACGATGCGCCAGTACGCCGGCTTTGCCACCGCCGAAGAGTCCAACGAGCGCTACCGCTTCCTGCTCAAGCAGGGCCAGACCGGCCTCTCGGTGGCCTTCGACCTGCCGACGCAGATCGGCTACGACGCAGATGACCCGCTGGCGCACGGCGAAGTGGGCAAGGTGGGGGTTTCGATCTCCTCGCTGGAGGACATGCAGACGCTGTTTCGCGAGATCCCGCTGGAGCAGGTCTCCACCTCGATGACCATCAACGCGCCAGCGGGCATCCTGCTGGCGCTGTATATTGCCGTGGCGCGCAAGCAGGGGGCCGAGGTGCGCAAGCTGCGCGGCACGATCCAGAACGACATCCTGAAGGAGTACGTGGCGCGCGGGACGTACATCTTTCCG
>DATIPW010000367.1:0-4910 GCA_035471605.1 Anaerolineales bacterium
AGCGGGTCAATGGCCCGGCGTGATCCAGGTTCCATGAGAGCGGAAACACTCCTCGTAGGCTGACCAGCCCAAAGGTTGGCTTCAAGCCAACCACGCCGCAGAGCGCCGCTGGGATGCGGATCGAGCCGCCCGTGTCTGTGCCCAACGCCGCCAGTGCCATGCCCGTGGCGACGGCTACCGCCGATCCGCCCGACGATCCCCCCGAGATCCGCTCCATATCCCACGGATTCCGGCAGGTGCCAAAATGGGGATTCACATTGGTAACCCCGAGTGCAATCTCGTGCGTGTTCGTCTTTCCGATGATCTGCCCCCCGGCTGTTCGGAGCTTGGCTACGACGGTGGCGTCGCGCACCGGCATGTGATCCTTGAAGAACAATGAGCCGGCCGTTGTGAGCATGCCGGCGGTCTCAAACATGTCCTTGACCGCGATCGGAACCCCGGCCAGCTGCGACGTGCCACTTTGGGAGGCATGCCGAGGAAAGGTCTCCTGCACCTGACGCCGATCGGTGACCGTGATGAATGCCTTGAGCTGAGGATTCAGACGCTCAATCTGATTTGCACACGCCTGCCACACGTCGGCAGAAGAGAGGCTTCCCCCGCGGATGCGGGAAACTGCCTCCCGCAATGTTGGCAGATGGAACGCGCTCATCGGCCCCATTATAATGTTCGACCATGTTGAATACCCCAACGGCGGACGTGCGATATCGTCTTCTTCTATCCTTGGTGTCCTTGATTGGCATCGCGTTTGCGCTCACCGCCACGTCGAAGTACGGCGCGGGGATGTCGTCGGATGCCGCCCGCAACCTCTCGACGGCTGACAGCCTGCTGGCGGGCAAAGGCTTCGTCGATATGGTGGGTGCTCCGTTCGTCCTGTGGCCGCCTTTGTATCCGCTGCTGCTGGCAGGCCTGAGCGGGGCCATCGGGCTGAGCACGTTTGAGGTGGCCTGGTATCTAAACGTCATTCTTTTTGGACTCAATCTGTGGATCGCCGGTTGGTGGCTGTTCACCCTCTTCCGCATGAAGCCGTTCTTTGCCGTGGCGGGTGTGCTTGTCATGCTCTTCTCCCGGTCCCTCTTGCGAATCCACGCAAACGTCGCCTCGGAGCCGCTCTTCGAAAGCCTGATACTCGTGTTCTTGCTCGCCAGTGCAGCGTATCTTCGCCACGGATCCGCGGCAGGCCTGTGGGTAATGTGCGTGGCCGCCGGATTGGCAGCTCTGCAGAGGTACCTCGGCGTCGCCCTGCTGGGAGTCGCGGCCGTGGTCATTCTTCGGCGTGAAGGACTGTTGGGCATGAAGCGGGGAGTCGTGCCGTGGTTGCTCGCGGTCCTGCCGATTGCCGGATGGGTACTGCTTCACAATATTCCAGCCAGCGGGAGCCCGTTTGGCCCGCGCGAGCTGGGGGCAATGCTGCCGCTGCAGAACATTGGCCTATCCCTGACCAAGATGCTGTGGTGGTTCGTACCTCGCTGGGGCGTGCTGGATGGGCTGCTTCTCAGACCATGGCTTCCGCTTGGCCTTGCGGCTGCCCTGCTGGTCTTGGTCAATTCCAGACGTGACTGGCTCCTGTGGGGGCGGGAGATCACTGACGACCGGCTCTGGCCGGCCGTGCTGTTTGGCGGGGCGTATTTCCTGCTGCTGGCATTCACGGTGGTCACCGCAGATCATCTGGATCTGACGTCTGATCGCTACTACATCATCCTGCTTCCAATCGTGGTGGCGCTGGCCTTCAGCAGCTTGGACGCTCTTCTTCTGAGGCGCCTGGGCGGGTACACCCGAAGGTCTGTGATTGTCATGGCATGCGGCATGATGGTCTGGGCAATCTACCCGGTGTACGCCGTCCAGGCGTACCTGAGTCAGGCGATCTCGCAGGGTGAGCCCACGAACTACAACATTGCGAACTCTGCCCAGTTTCGCGAGATGAGCGTGGTGAAAGCAGCGGAGCGAATCCTGCAGGCCGAGCCTGGGGCGCTCGTATACAGCAACTATGTCAACATCGCCTGGTTCATCTTTGCTCACCCTGTTCAGCCCCTGCCATTCGGGGACCAGGACTTGTCGCCCGGGGAGCGCCTGGAAGCGCTCAAGAGAGACTACCCCACTTGGCCCGACCGACCCGGCTACCTGGTGTGGTTCATCCCCAACCAGTACCACCATATCGTTGCACCAGGCGAACTGGCGGCCATTGCGGATCTTGAGCTGCTCTTTGAAGATGAGACCGGCCAGGTGTTCGCCGTGATGAAGCAGGGGCAGTAGGGGTCCGGCTGCCGCTTGGGGGCAATCTCTTCAATCTCGAAGTGGGTCCAGATTCGTGTGGGCATTGGGGCGGGGACCGATCTTGTGGGCCCTACGCCCGACGAATAGGACGTTTGTCCTATTTGCATGCCGTGGATACCCTGATATCAACAGTGGTGGAAGACAGATCCATGCCCACAAGGAGATTGCCATGGAATCAAGACATGCCCTGATCACAGCGATGGCCGCGGTTCTCATTTTCGGTGCGGCAGCCTGCGCGCCGGCGACCACGGCGCCTGCGGAGCCCCAGAGCGGGGCGGTGGGGCAGCCGGTTGCCGCCGCTGTCCAAGCACCCATCTGCCAGACCGGCACTTCGTGCCAGGTACCCACGGTGGAACAGTATGAGATCGACTGCGTAAAGAAGATTCCCTACACCAACGTGGTCGTGGAATCCGGGACGACCTTCGAAGTGCTGGACAAATCGGGGGACTTCACCTGCCGAGATAGCGGCGCGGTCGTCAATGGCAAGACCGTTCTGACGTGCTTTGGCAAGGAGCTCTACCGCTTTGACCTCAAATTGACCAATCCCGCCTGCGGCGGAGGTGCCCTGGAAACTGGCACCGGCCAGTGCCAGGAGGGCTACGGATATGATGCCGGGCAGCAGTGCTGCGCGCCAATCGGTCCGGAGGCTTCCGGGAGCGTGGTCTTCAGCGTTGAGCTGGGCGCGTGCCCTTTGCCGCACTAGCCCATTGAAGGAAAGCTTCCACATCAAAATTGGCCCCCGTGGCGGACGGGGGCCAATTTTGCCGTCGCAACTTGAATTGCCGGATCTAGAACAGGCCGATCACCTTGCCCGTTTTGAGATCCAGATCAACATCGTAGAAGACGGGTCTCGTGGGAAGTCCGGGCATCGTGCTCATTTTGCCGAGGAGCGGATAGATGAAGCCGGCACCCGCGGACGCTCGGACCTCGCGCACGCCAATGCGGAAACCGGTCGGCGCCCCCTTCACCGCGGCGTCCGCTGTGAAGGAAAGATGCGTCTTTGCCATGCAGATCGGCAGCTGGTCAAGGCCGAGCCGGTTGTAGCGCGCGATCTGCTCGTCTGCCTCGGGGCTGTAGTCCACCCCGTCCGCGCCGTAGATCTCTCGGGCGATGGTCTCGATCTTCTGCTTGATCGAACTCTCGACTGAATACAGGAAGCGGAAACTACTGGGCTTCTCCGCGGCCTTCACGACGGCTTCGGCTAGTTTGACGGCGCCCTTGCCGCCATCCGCCCAATGCGTCGAGACGACCGCGTCCATGGCGCCGTACTCCAGGGCCGCCTTGCGTACAAGCTCGACCTCCGCCGGCGTATCAGTGGAAAAGGAGTTCACCGCCACCACGACGTTGACGCCGAATTTCAGCGCGTTCTTCACATGCCTTTCGAGATTTGGCAGGCCGCTCCGAAGCAGGGCGAGATTCTCGTCGGTGTACTCCGGGGCCAGCGGTTTTCCAGCGACCACCTTGGGACCGCCACCGTGCATTTTCAGGGCCCGCACGGTTGCCACCAGAACGACGACGTGGGGTACCAGGCCGCTGAAGCGGCATTTGATGTCAAAGAACTTCTCCATCCCAATGTCGGCGCCAAACCCGGATTCCGTGATCACATAGTCCGCCAGTTTGAGCGCAATCTTGTCGGCCAGGATGGAGCTGTTGCCATGGGCGATGTTGGCAAAGGGACCCGCATGGACGAAGGCCGGCGTTCCTTCCAGCGTCTGCATCAAGTTCGGCTTGATGGCATCCTTCATCAGCACGGTGAGGGCGCCCGCCACACCGAGGTCCTCTGCCGTGACGGCCTCGCCGCGCTTGTTTGTCGCCACCACCATGGCACCCAGCCGATCGCGCATGTCGGCAATACCAGTTGTCAGCGCCAGGATGGCCATGATCTCGCTGGCGACGGTGATGTCGTAGCCTGAGCGGTGCTCAAAGCCCTGTTCGTCCGGGCCGAGTCCCACCTGAATCTGGCGCAGCATGCGGTCATTGACATCGATAACCCGTCTCCAGGTGATGGTGGCGGGATCAATGTCCAGCCGCGCAAAACGGCTGCGCTCCTCCGGGGTCAGATCATCTGGATTTGTCTTCTTGATGCCCAGCCTCTCTAGTCGCCGCAACATGCTTGGCGAAAAGCGGCGCTGGCCCATCTTGTCCGGCGGGCAGAGTGCAGTGAAGAGCTTGGCATCATCCTGGAGCGACTCGTGCATAACGCGCGCGTCGAGAGCTGCGGCGCACAGATTGTGCGCGGCGGTGATGGCGTGGATGTCGCCTGTCAGGTGGAGGTTGAAATCCTCCATCGGGATCACCTGAGAGTAGCCGCCTCCGGCAGCGCCCCCCTTGATCCCAAACGTGGGTCCCTGTGAAGGCTGTCGTATGGCCGTCATGACTCTCTTGCCCAAATGGGCACCGAGAGCTTGTGAAAGGCCGACCGTCGTGGTGGTCTTCCCCTCGCCCAGCGGCGTGGGAGTAATGGCGGTCACGTCCACATACTTTCCGTTCGGCCGATTCTTCAGGCGTTCCAGGATTTCGAGTTTGACTTTCGCCTTGAAAGGGCCAAACAGCTCCAGCTCGTCCTCCCGAATGCCAAGTTCTCGGGCAACCTGGAGAATGGGCTTCAGCTTGGCCTCCTGGGCGATCTCGATATCGGA
>DATIPW010000368.1:0-4045 GCA_035471605.1 Anaerolineales bacterium
GGTGGCATAGGGCTGGCCGGTGAGCGAGATGAACAGATTGGAGAAATTCACGCCGTTCAGCAGCAGCCCGATGGGCGGCATGATGATATCCGAGACGAGCGAGGACACGATCTTGCCGAATGCGCCACCAATGATCACTCCCACGGCAAGGTCGACGACGTTGCCGCGCATGATGAACTCACGGAACTCTTTCAGCATTCTTCCTCCGGTTGTGCGAGCTGGGGGTGGGGCGAACGGAGTCATTCTACCGTCCCGCCCAGGGCATGTCAACAATCAAGGCGGGCGCGGCGGACGCAGGACGGCAGATTAGAGGCCGAAGGAAAGGGGGCGAAAGAAAGTATAATGCGCGCGGCTCGTGGGCACCCGGAGACGGTCTTGCTGAACGCCGCCATCGATGCAGCAGCGAACTCCCGGGACGCCGTGCCGGCGGCCAACTGACACCAAAACCACTGCCCGATTGCCCACTGACCGAGGTGCGCGGCCCAGCGGCTGGAGGGCGAATGCTGGCGGCCTTGGGCAGGATGATTGTCATAAGCATTGAGTGATATTGCGTACCTCTTTCGACTCCGAGCCTGCCGAGACCCGAGGGGTACCTTGAACCCAACCGGATTCTCTGTATAATCGCGGGCTACGCGCTGCGACCACCCATCCGTGCAAACAACGCTTAACGCCATCAATGTAGAGGACTGCGTGCATGGCCGATCTGCTGCTTGACGTGCAAGGACTTGACACCCGCTTCAGTACCCAGCAGGGAGTGGTGCATGCGGTAAATGGCATCTCCTTCGGCCTGAAGGAAGGGGAGACGCTGGGTGTGGTGGGGGAAAGCGGCTGCGGCAAGAGCGTGACGGTCCTTTCGGTGCTGCGCCTGATCCCGACGCCTCCGGGCAAGATCGTCGGCGGCTCCGCCACGTTCTTTGGCCAGGATCTGCTCAAGATGTCCAATGAGGAGATCCGCTTTGTGCGCGGGGCCCAGATCAGCATGATCTTCCAGGACCCGATGACCTCGTTGAATCCCGTGCTGACGGTCGGGCAGCAACTGGAAGAACCGCTGATGCTGCACGTGGGCATGAACCGGGAGCAGGCGCGGGCGCGTTCGGCGGAATTGCTGGAGCTGGTGGGCATTCCCCGCGCCAAGGACCGCCTGAACGACTACCCGCACCAATTCTCGGGCGGCATGCGGCAACGGGTGATGATCGCGATGGCGCTTTCGTGCTCGCCGCAGATCCTGATCGCGGACGAGCCGACCACCGCCCTGGACGTCACGATCCAGGCGCAGATCATCGAGCTGGTAAAGCGCCTGCGCGACGAATTGGGCATGGCCATGATCTGGATCACCCACGACCTGGGGGTGATCGCCGGCCTGGCGGACCGCGTACTGGTGATGTACGGCGGCTTCATTATAGAGGAAGCGCCGGTGAAGGAGCTTTACGCCAATCCACGGCATCCGTACACGATCGGGCTGATCGGCAGCCTGCCCCGGGTGGACGAGAAAGAGCACACCAAACTGGCATCGATCGACGGGCTGCCGCCGATCCTGTACGAAGTGCCGAAATCGTGCCCGTTTGCCCCGCGCTGCCAGTACGCGATCGAGCGCTGTTGGGCGGAGAACCCGCCGCTCGAGCCGGTGGGCGTCGAGAGTGAACACCGGATTGCCTGCTGGGTAGATACCAAGACCGGGAGAGAGCGCCGATGAGCACCAACGGCGTCTTGATGCAGGTTGACAATCTGGTCAAGCACTTCCCGATCACCCAGGGAATCTTGATTCAGCGGCAGGTGGGCGCGGTGCGCGCCGTGGATGGCATCTCCTTTGATGTGCGCAAGGGGGAAACCCTGGGGCTGGTGGGAGAATCCGGCTGCGGCAAGTCCACGACCGGTCGGGCGATCCTGCAGTTGTATCGGCCGACCTCCGGCAGCGTCACGTTTGACGGGGTCGACCTGGTGCAGCTCAAGGGGAATGCCTTGCGCAAGATGCGGCGCAAGATGCAAATGATCTTCCAGGATCCGTATGCGAGCCTGAACCCAAGGATGACGATCAGCGAGATTGTTGGCGAACCGCTGGTGGTGCACCAGGTCGCGAGCGGCAAGGAAGTGGAACAGCGCGTGGAAACCCTGCTGAAGCTGGTGGGCCTGAGCCCATCCTTCGCCAACCGCTTCCCGCACGAGTTCTCCGGCGGTCAACGACAGCGCATCGGCGTGGCACGGGCATTGGCCCTGCAACCTTCGTTCATCGTGTGCGACGAGCCGATCTCGGCCCTGGATGTTTCCATCCAAGCGCAGGTGGTGAACCTGCTGGAGGATCTGCAAAGCCAGTTCAACCTGACCTACCTGTTCATTGCGCACGACCTATCGATGGTGCGGCACATCAGCGACCGGGTGGCGGTGATGTACCTGGGCGTGATCGTGGAGCTGGCCAGCCGGGACGAGATCTACCGCTCGCCGCTGCATCCGTACACCCAGGCGCTGCTGTCCGCGGTGCCGATCCCGGATCCCTTCGCCGAGGCGCAGCGCAAGCGGCTGATCCTGCAGGGGGACGTTCCCAGCCCGATAAATCCACCCTCCGGCTGCCGTTTCCGGACCCGCTGTCCGATCGCCAAGAGCCAATGCGCTGAGACACGGCCCGAGTTCCGAGAGTTGAAACCAGGTCACTTCGTGGCCTGCCACTTCGCCGAGCAGTTTGTCTAGGCAGATTCTGAAAGGAGGTGATGACAGGCAAACCGATAGATGGCAGATGCAGAGACGATTCGTAGAAGAGAAACCAGGAACTACTTACGAGGAGAAGTAAACAATGCGCAAAACCTATTTGCTTCTGGGACTGCTGATGAGCGTCAGCATGATCCTGTCGGCGTGCGGCCCGGCCGCCGCGCCTGAAGCACCGGCCCCGGCCGAGCCCGGCGCACCGGCTGCTCCCGCCGAGCCCGCGGCACCGGCCGAGCCCGAAGCCGGAGAGAAGATTCTCTACACGAACCTTGGCGTCGGAGACGTTCCGACGCTCGACCCGGCCGTGGCAGAGGATACCAGCTCGATCCAGATCATCGAAGAGAGCTTCATTGGCCTGACTCACCTGAACGAGGAGACCAACCTGCTCGAACCCGGCATGGCCACCGAGTGGGAGGCCACCACCAATGATGACGGCACGGAGACCGTGACCTTCACGCTGCGCAACGACGTTCCGTGGGTGCGCTGGAACGGCAGCGAGGTCGAGACCGTGAAGACCTGCGACGGCTCCGCCGACCGCATGGTCACCGCCAATGACTTCGCGTATGGCATTGAGCGCCACCTGAAGCCAGAGACCGCCTCACCCTATGCGTACCTGCTGGACTTTGTGCTGAAGGGCGCCGACGACTTTAACAACGGCGTGACCGATGACTTCACGACCGTCGGCGTGACCGTTGTGGATGACTACACGCTGCAACTTACCTTCCTTGAGCCAGCCGCCTACAACACGCAGATCGCCGGCTTGTGGGTCGCCCGACCGCAACCCAAGTGGCAGATCGAGGGCGATTGTGACGGCGCGGTAGAAGCCCGCGGCGAGCGCTGGACGGAGACCGGCTTCTTCAACAGCTACGGCCCGTACACCATGTCGGAGTGGATCCACGATTCCGAGCTGACGCTGGTCGCCAATCCCTTCTGGCCCGGCACTGAGGCCATCCCGCAGCCGAAGATCACCACGATCCACTTCTCGATGCTGGATTCACCGGCGCAGTTGGCCGAATACGAAGCCGGCAACATGGACCGCACCGACGAATTCCCGCTGGCCGACCTGGACCGCGTGAAGGCCGATCCGGTGCTTTCGCAGGAACTTTCCATCAATCCGTCGCTGTGCACGTACTTCTACGGCTTCAACACGACGGCGCCGGTCGTCAGCGACGTGCGCGTACGCCGCGCTCTTTCCATGGCTGTTGATCGCCAGTCCCTGATCGATAATGTGACCAAGGGCGGCCAGCAGCCGGCTCAGTGGTTTGCCCGCCCCGGCCTGGCCGGTTCCCCGACCATGGACAGTCACCCGGACCTGGGCATCAAGTCTGATCCCGAGGGCGCCAAGGCA
>DATIPW010000369.1:0-7802 GCA_035471605.1 Anaerolineales bacterium
CCCCCCCCCCCCCACGACTGTCTTTGGGCGTCTGTGCCGCCATCCGCTCAGCGTCTGGCCGGCACGGATTTTGCGCGCCTGCTTTTCCTCATCTGCTTGCTTTTGTGCGGGGGCGCGGTTCTCTCCCGCAAGCCAGCCTGAGAATCCCCCTGAGCAGGGAACAGGGGCCGTGATCCGCGCCAGGGGCGCCAGCCATGGAAACGTTCCTGCCCCGAGGCCAGGGCCTTGAGGTTCGGCCGCAGCGCCCATAGCAGCAGGAATAGGGCGATCGCGCCATAGACTACGTCCGGAAATGTCGCCAAGCGCATAGCATACCGGATCGCAAAGATTGCCAGGATGCTCAGAGCCACACTTAGAGTGGTCACGGAGGCATAGCCCACGCCGAAGAACACCAGAAGGGCAATCGGCATCACGATCAAGGCCGTTGGCCACCACAGGCCAATCGCCCCCCCGACGGTGGGGGCGCCCCCGGCTCCGCCTCGGAATCGCACCCGCCGATTCGCTTGCCGTTCGATCAGGAACACAGAGTAGTTGTGACCCACGATCGCCGCCACGGGCGCCAGCACATGGATCCAGTGGCTGTCCGGGCTCAGCGCCACGGCGATCCACACGGCTGCCACGCCCTTGGCACCATCCATGAGCGCTGTGAGTATTCCCGCTCCAGGGCCGGCTGCTCGGGCGGCATTCGTTCCACCGGTGCGGCCGCTGGCTATATGGCGGATGTCTTTGCCAGTAATCAGCTTCACCCAGATCAGGCCAAAAGGAATCGACCCGAGCAGGTATCCGACGAGGACCACCCCGAGATCAATTAGTGCCGGCATCTCGCGACCTCCCGACTACGAACATGCAACACCCTGGACTGCCGCAGGTTACTGTCCAGTCGGCACGACCAGGGGCACCTCCGTGACCCTACCGTTTTCGATCCAGAAGCCCCGGGCCGACCATTCATCCGCACGCCTCGACCAGATCAGGTGGACCACAGGATAGGCGGCCTCGAGGATATCCGTTTCCGACGGCGCCGCGCCGGCCGTTGACCGGTCGATCTGGTTGGCGGGGTGAGAATGGAATATTCCCACCAACTCCATGCCAGCTTGCTCGATGGTGTCGAACGCGCGCAACTGCTGGACCGGCGACATGCGGAAACGCACCGCGCTGCGCTCCTCATTCAGGATGGGGAATACCTCGCGTACGGCGCGCCCGTTTCCAGCCAGCAGGCCGCAGCCTTCGAGAGGGGCACACTCCTCAACGTGCACCCGCATCTTGTCCCAGTGCTCGATGCTCAGCACCAGCGGTTCGTCCATCATGCTTGGAACAGCACCTGGCTGGCTACGGCTGCCCGGTTTGAGCGATCCCGATGCATAGCTTGTCTGGCCGCATTTGCCAGCACTTGGTCGACAACGTGAGCCCTCCGGGCTACCGCAGGATCGCTGCCGCGCTCCAGAGCCCGCCCAGTATGATGCCCGGCTCGGTCATGGCGTGGCGCAGGGGCAAGTCCTCTGAAAGGCCTGATGCCAGTGTGGTCAACGCATACAGGGGTCCCAGCACCGCCAGTCCAACCTGAAGTGGGGAAAGTGGCCAGTAGTGCAGCCCCGCGGTAATCTGTGCGCATGCCAGACCGATGCCGAACGCCCACGGATAGTCCCAGCGCTCTCCGAGCCGCAAGTGCAGCGTCCGCAGAGAAACGAGAGCCGCCGCCACGAACACGGCAGGAACAATCAGGAACAGCCGCGCAGCTCCCAGTCGCAGGGATAGGATGAAGAACAGGAACAGGGTGTAAGAAAGGGCCGTCAGCCCAGCCGATGCCAGCGCGTAGAACGGCGCGCCGGGATCGAGCGCGACGTATTCTGCGACTACTACGGCAACCAGGATCACGGCTCCCGCCACCAGGCCGGTCCACCATGCCGAGCCTCCAGGCAAGATACCTAGGACGATTCCGATGATCAGGGCCGTCAGCGTGGGCAGAATCCAGTGCTGGATAGTCCTCCTGCCCTGGAGTGACGGATGGCCGCGCAGCAGCCAATCCATGCCGCTGGCAGTCAGGCCGGCGGCCATCAGGGTCATGGCCGTGCCCATGTTCAGGGAGTATTGGAAGTAGAAACCGGGAAGTTGAATGGCCAGGGTCAACCCAGGTCCGCCGGCAAGGTGGGTGAGCGCGTAGCATAACAGCACGGTTGCCGTCAGGATCCCGACGCGATTGGAGGGCGGCAGATATTGCGGCACCTCTTGCATGACAGGATTCTAATCCAAGTTGATGGTCCCCTTTGCACACGCCAGGGCCGGCCGGCCCCGTGGGATGTCTTAGAACAAATTTGCAGTAGCCCGACGCCCCATGGTAAAATTCACTGGTTATGCTCCCAACTCGCGGCCAAGCTCAGGCACTCCCACCTCCGCCCGGCATCATCGGCTCGCTGCGAGCCGGATTTGACGCCACCGCGGCGCACCTTGGCCTGATCCTGCTGCCTTTGGGCCTGGACCTCGTCCTCTGGCTCGGTCCTCGCCTTGGCCTCCGAAGCCTCATGCAGCCGGTGGTGGACGAGATCGCCCGTTTGGGTCCCAGCACGGGGCTCCCGCAGGGCGACATCAATTCCGTGATGGAAATGTACGCAGACCTGCTTGCCCGCTTCAACCTGCTGGCCGTGCTGCGCACCCTGCCCATAGGAGTCAGCAGCTTGATGAGCGGCCGAATGCCGCTCCGATCGCCCTTGGGGGCCCCAATTGTGTTTCAGATAGATTCGGCATCACAGCTGCTTGGCTGGTTCATGCTCCTGACGTTCCTCGGGTGGACTCTGGGGGGTCTGTACTTCCTTGGAGTGGCGGGCTTGGCGGTCACGAAGCCATCTTCCCCTGCGTTGGCGACACCAATTCATGCCGTGATTCAGACGATCCTCTACTCTCTGATCTGCGCCGTCCTGGTGTGGTTTCTGGGGTTGCCGGCCCTATTCCTGGTGTATGTTGCCTTTGCCATCAACGCGCTGCTGGGTCAAGGGCTTGTCTTGTTCCTCGGGTTTGTATCCCTTTGGCTGTTGGTACCCCTGTTCTTTTCGCCTCACGGCATATTTGTCCGCAGGCAGAACGCATTTGCCTCGTTTCTGGCGGGGTTCCAGCTCACCCGGCTGACGCTGTCAACCAGCAGTCTGTTTGTCGCTTCGATTTTTCTCGTGGCGCTTGGGCTAAATGTGCTCTGGGGCCTTCCACAGGAAGAGGAGTGGATAGCTCTCGTCGGGCTGCTTGGACACGCATTCATCACCACCGCCCTGCTCGCGGCTTCTTTCATCTATTATCAGGAGATGTCGAATTGGGTGCACACCGTATTGGCGCGCCTGCGCAGCCGCGTGCCCACCCCGGCCGCCTAGTTGGCGCCCGGGCGCGCCGGCAGGTTCATGCCTCAATCACAAGCATCGGCAAGCCTTGACAGATCGGGTGGATCGGAAGGATTACCCCAGTGGCTCACAAGAAGACCAATGGTAGCTACGACGCCAAGGACATCCAGGTTCTGGAGGGCCTTGAGGCCGTCCGCCGCCGGCCAGGCATGTACATCGGTGGCACGGATATCAAGGCGTTGCACCACCTTGTATACGAGGTCGTGGACAACGCCATTGATGAAGCCTTGGCCGAGGCCTGCGACCACATTCAGGTCGTCATCCATCCGGACAGCAGTGTTTCTGTAACGGACAACGGCCGCGGCATTCCGGTTGGCCCGCATCCCTCGCAGAAGAAGTCCGCTCTCGAGGTTGTGATGACGACCTTGCATGCTGGCGGCAAGTTTGGGGGAGGCGGCTACAAGGTCTCCGGGGGCTTGCATGGCGTGGGCGTGAGCGCGGTCAATGCCTTGTCAGCCTGGTGTGAGGTCGAGGTCAAACGCGATGGCCAGATACATTTCCAGCGCTACGAGCGCGGCTATCCAAAGGCACCTGTGCGCGCCATGGGCAAGATCAAGGATGGGACCACCGGCACGAAGGTCACATTCCTGTTTGACAAGCAGATCTTTAAGGACGACATCGACTATCGCTTCGATACGCTCTCCCAGCGTTTCCGCGAGATGGCGTTTGTCACTCGCGGCGTCACCCTTTTCTTCGTGGATGAACGCGCCAACCGGGAGCTGACGTTCTACTTTGAGGGTGGCATCACCTCCTTTGTCCGCTACCTTAACCGCAACCGGCAGCCCTTGCACAGCGTCGTGCATGTCGAGAAGGACGTGGAAGGCATGGGCATCGAGGCTGCGATTCAGTTCACGGATGCCTTTACGGAATCAGTCTACTCATTCGCCAACACGATCAACACGGTGGATGGAGGCACGCATCTTACCGGGCTGCGTTCAGCGCTTACGCGTGTGGTCAATGACTACGCCCGCAAGAACGGTCTTCTGAAGGATGCGGATCCCAACTTCTCGGGCGACGATACCCGCGAGGGCCTCACCGCCATCGTCTCGATCAAGCATCCCGACCCCCAATTCGAGTCGCAGACCAAGGTAAAGTTGATGAATGCCGAGGTGCAGACCTCCGTGCAACAGGTCGTGGGTGAGACCTTTGCGACCTTCCTGGAGGAGAACCCTCAGGCTGCGCGCGCGATCATTGCCAAGTGCCTCACCTCCGCCCGCGCTCGCGACGCGGCGCGCAAGGCCCGCGACTTGGTCATCCGCAAGTCGGCGCTGGAGTCGCTCACCCTGCCGGGGAAGCTGGCGGACTGCTCGGAACGGGATGCGGCGAAGACCGAACTCTACATCGTCGAGGGCGATTCGGCGGGCGGCTCTGCCAAACAGGGTCGTGATCGTCATTTTCAGGCCATCCTGCCCCTGCGCGGAAAGATCATGAACACCGAACGCGCCCGCCTTGACAAGATTCTCTCCAGCAATGAAATCAGGGCGCTGATCTCCGCTCTGGGTACGGGCATCGGAGAGAATTTTGACCTCGCAGGCCTGCGCTATGGTCGCATCATCGTCATGACCGACGCGGACGTGGATGGCAGTCACATCCGCACCTTGCTGCTCACTTTCTTCTTTCGCTACATGCACCAGGTCATCGAGGGTGGACACCTGTACATCGCGCAGCCCCCGCTCTATCGCCTTGCCCACAAGTCCCAGGTCAAGTATGCCTACAGCGACAAGGAGAAGGACAAGCTGATCAAAGAGACGGGCGGAGCGGACAAGGTCACAGTCTCGCGCTACAAGGGGCTGGGCGAAATGAACCCAGAACAACTCTGGGAAACCACCATGAATCCCTCCAACCGCACGTTGCTTCAGGTTACGATTGAGGATGCCGCTGAGGCCGACCGGACTTTCGATATGTTGATGGGCGACGCAGTGGATCCACGAAAGAGATTTATCCAAACACACGCGCGCTTTGTGCGAAATCTCGACGTCTAGGGTTCATTCCCTCGCCCGAATCCCGGCGGCGACCCGCGACGGCCTGGCTCATTTGAGAGCCTGGCCGTTTTCTATTGCTGAGGCCCGTTCAAGAGTCGACGCAAGAACTCGAGCAAAGAGTCGATCATTTGCGGTATGGGGGCCGCCGGTCCTTCGGACGGCAGCACGGGCGTGGCTGAGCCGGGCGCGGTCGAAGGCGACGGCATCGCCGTCTTGGATTCGCTCGTTGGTGTGGTGGCGGCGGGCGAGGCAACGACTCCCGGGGCGGCTACAGGGGGTGGGAGGCGAAGGATTCGCGGCGCGACCCATAGGGCGCGATCGTCCGTGGCACTGCCCAGACTGGATACGCTCAAGACGAGTCGTATCTGCTGGCCCGCCAAAGCCGTCAGATCCAGATCCAAATCGACGTGACGGGCGTCGTAGAACTCGCCCAGCGTCCAGAGATCGTGCGCCGCACCGGCTTCATCCAGGTAACTGATTCTGAACAGCACCGAGCAAAGCTGTGCGCCGGCCTCGCAGCCGACACCGGCTTGCAGGCGATCCCCGGTCTGCACCCTGTACGGGGGATAGAGGCCGAGCACGTAGCCTTCCTGCGATGCAGAGGGTACGGTGAGCAGCGTGGGCGCCGACGTCGTGATGCCGTCCTCCAGTTGGGCCTGATCCAGAAGTGCGACGGCTCCCCGCGGATCGCCGTCGGGACCCGGGCAGCCCAGGATGCCTTCATTGCTCTGCCATTGAGCTGTGCACGCCAAGGAAGCAAGATCAGTCGCGCCGGCCGGCGTGGGGCTTCCTCCCGGCTTCGGGGCGTCGGGCACAGCCGCGGATTGCGTGCTGACAGGCGCGGTCCCAGTTGCTTCTGCACCTGACGTCGGCCTTGTCGTACCTGTCCCCGGCGCGGGCGGCGAGGCTGAGGCCGTCGGAATCGGTTCGCCCGTGACACGTATCAGCACCCACAGGTTGCCGGTGGCAGCAGGGCCGACCCCGAATACGCTTCCATTGGGTTCCTGCAGTTTCCAGAACCCCTGGTATTCGCCGTTCGCGGCGGGTGCCACCAAGTCCACGGACACATCCAGGATTTGGCCCGGGGCGACTTGTTCTGGCAATGCCACCGACGGAGCCCCGCCCATCGAATTGCCTCGAATGAAGACCAGCTTGTGGGCCGCGTCCCATGCGCAGTTGCCCGCGTTCCGGATTCTCCAGGTCTTGCGGAATGGTTCACCAGGGCGCAGCGTCGAGTTGTCTGGGATGCTTACGTCGCCGAGGAACTCCACGCGAGTGCATGCAGGGTCCGGGCTCGGCGTGCTGGTGCGCGTGGGTGAGGCCGTAAGTGTTGGAGTGGGTGTGCGAGTTGCTGTGGCGGACGGGCGGAATGTGGCGCTGGGTCGCGGCGTGTACGTCCGCGTGGGTGAGGCCGTGAGTGTCGGAGTGGGCGTGCGGGTTGGCGTGGCAGACGGGCGGAGGGTGGCCCTGGGACGCGGCGTGTTGGTGCGCGTGGGGGAGGCCGCGAGTGTTGGAGTGGCTGTGCGAGTTGCCGTTGCGGATGGGCGGAGGGTGGCACTGGGTCGCGGCGTGTTGGTGCGCGTGGGGGAGGCCGTGAGTGTTGGAGTAGGTGTGCGGGTTGCTGTGGCGGACGGGCGGAGGCTGGCGGTGGGTCGCGGCGTATTGGTGCGCGTGGGGGAGGCCGTGAGTGTTGGAGTGGCTGTGCGGGTTGCTGTGGCGGACGGGCGGAGGGTGGCGCTGGGCCGCGGGGTGTTGGTCCGTGTGGGGGAGGCTGTGAGTACTGGAGTGGGTGTGCGAGTTGCCGTGGCGGACGGGCGCAGGGTGGCGGTGAAACTGGGGCGCGGGCTGGCCGTCATAGACGGCGTGCTGCTGGCGCTTGGCCGGATTGTAGCGGTGCGCGCCGCCGTTCTTGTTGCCGTTGGACTTCGGCTGGGGAGCGGCACAAGCGTAGCGGTGCTGGTGGAAACGACGTCCAGGCACGCGGGCCAGGAATCTCCAGCAGACAGCGCATCTCCGGTGCGATCGTAGGCGTCATAGAGTTTGACCGTATCGACACCCGGGAATTGCCGCAATGTTCTCATCAGGGGCCCGGCCAGGCTGTATCCTGTTCCGGAGGGCGTGCAATTGCCGGCCAGGTAGACGGAGAGCTCTCCGTTTTCGAACTCCACCCTGCGATAGCCGACGAATCCATTGCGCGTCACCACAAGCCCCTGTTTCTGCTCCTCGGTTGTCGGACCGGCAAAATACTGATCCAGCGCCGCCACGATCGGGTTGGCCGAAGCCTCAGCCTCGCGCCGGACTGCCGCATCGACGGGCGCGGCCAGCCCCGCGGCAGAACGCGTACGGGTGAAGTACACGTCAAATATCACCGGGAGGGATGTAGCAGTAGGCGATGGGGAGGGAGTGCGGCTCGGCGTCCGGGAGGGCCTGGGGGAGGCCG
>DATIPW010000370.1:0-1795 GCA_035471605.1 Anaerolineales bacterium
TCGATGTAGGCCTAATCCGAATGGTTTCTGGGTCTCCGGGCCAGCACGGCGCGCAGGGCACGGCGCCGTGCAACCTTGTCCTCCCCCAGGGGCGGCCCCATCCCAGCCCACATTTGTATGAATAATTTCTTAGGTATCTGGTCAGTTGCGCCCTCGTCGATTATAAATGGGGGGTTGGAAGACCCAATCACGGACTAACGGAGGATCGAGGGCATGCTGCCGAGTTTTCTGCTGGCGCTGCGCGAAGGAATGGAAGCGGCGCTCATCATTGGGATCGTTCTGGGGGCGCTGCGCAAACTGAGCCGGACCGACCTGGCGCCCGCCGTCTGGCGCGGCACCCTCAGCGCCGCCCTGGCGAGCCTGGTGGTTGCCGTGGGATTGGGCGCCTTTGGCCTGAGCCTGCAGGGCACCGCAATGGAGGTCTTCGAGGGCGCGGCGATGCTGCTGGCGGCCGGTGTGCTGACCTGGATGATCTTCTGGATGAATCGCCAGGCCCGCGAGATGCGTGCCAATCTTGAGACGGGCGTGCGGCGGGCGATGCTCACCAGTGGTCGGGGTGGGCTCTTCAGCCTGGCCTTCCTGGCGGTGGTGCGCGAGGGTATCGAGCTGGCCCTGTTCCTGACTGCGGCGGTCATGGATGCCGGTGCAAGGGCAACCGTCGTCGGGGGACTGCTGGGGCTGGGTGCAGCCGCCTTGCTGGGTTGGTCGATCTTTCAGTCCACGATCCGCCTCGATCTGCAGCGGTTCTTCCAGGTCACCGGCGTTCTGCTGCTGCTCTTTGCCGCGGGCCTGGTCGGGCATGGCGTGCATGAGTTCAATGAGGCGGGCTGGATCCCAGCCATCATCGATCCCGTCTGGAACTTCAACCCGATCCTGAATGAGGACTCGGTGGTGGGCGTCGCGTTGAAGGCGATGTTTGGCTACAATGGCAACCCGGCGCTGACCGAGGTCATTGCCTATGCGGGCTACATGGGGGCCGTGCTGCTGGTTTGGCGGCTTTCAGCCCGGCGCCGCCAGGCTGCCACGGTGCAGGTTCCCGCCTAGCGTTCTCTCCCAATCATCACCTGCAGAAAGGGCCCTGCGGGGCCCGTGGAGCGGATACGCGCGCATTCCAATGGCTGAATGCGTCGATCGCGCTTTGGGCAGAGTGCGCGCGCCCGCCGGCGACAGCAGACACAGCCACGGGTGCGAGGGGATAGGTTCGGCGGCCGCGATACCCCGCTGACCTTCAGTAAGGTCGCGACTTGCCGGCCAAGGGAGGCGCGGGACAGCCGGGCGTCGCGGCAGGCGCTGCGATCGCTATGATCTGTGATTCGCGCGGGGGGACCTAGCGCGGTGTTGCGAATCTATAGTACGGGGCCGTAATCGCGTCAGCATAGGCGACGCCGCGAATACACATCCCTATCTCGAGATCATCGGCGATGCCTTCCCAAGCGAGTTTGGTGCCGAGCTGGAAGTTGGACTGAATCGCATCCATGGCGCAGAGCGGGCCCGCGTTGTAGTTGACCAAGGTCAGTTTCCAGATGGTCGCGTAGTCAACCACGTCATCCGGATCGATCTTGGCCGCATTGCGCACAATCTGGGTGGTCTGTTTGCAGTACGCCAGGAGCACCTTGGCAATGTAGGCGATGCTGCGCTCGGCCTTCTGCAGGTCAACACCATACGGGCACGTCGCGCAGTAGGCATCCATCACGGATAGCAGCCCGCCTGCCAGATCGGTCACCACCGGCGCCTGATCGTACACGCTTTCATACAACTCCCGATTCCAGAACACCGCCATGCCCGCGCCTACATG
>DATIPW010000371.1:0-11651 GCA_035471605.1 Anaerolineales bacterium
AGGTATGCACCAATGGCCGCCAGACCGACGGCCACGATTGAGCGTGGCTGGAGTCGTTCCCTCCAAACCAGGAACAGGATGATCGGCACCAACACCACATAGAGGCTCGTGAGGAAGCCGGCATTGCCGGCTGAGGTTGACCTGATCCCGGCTTGCTGCAAGGCACTTGCCAGGAACAGCACCGTGCCCGCGGCGCACATCCACCACAGCTGGCCACGGCGCAAGCGGGATCTCAGAACAAAGGGCAGCAACAATGCGCCGGCCAGCAGGAATCGCATTGCGTTGAACACGTACACGCTGCCCAACAAGCCGGCAGCCCGCTGCGCGACGAATGCCGAACCCCACAGGGCCGCCACAAGCAACAGCACCAGATCAGCCTTAAGTCGCATCAGAAGGTGTTCTTTGTCGCAACCGCTGCCGGGCCATTTGGCCGCGCAAAGACCTCTGCCCGCGGTTCCGGCCACCTGTCTCCCAAAAGATATCGCACCTGGACCAGCGCGCCGCCCACTCGCCCTCCGGTCACGCCGCAAGTATCTCGGCGGGCGAGCCTGCTTCCGGCTCGGCACGATCCCGACCAGCTGCCCGCACCTCCACCGAGATTTCGCTCACCAAGTTGCCCCTGGTTGGAGCGATCAAGCTTCCTCGCCATTGCCACTTCCGCCAGTTGTCAGCGTGGCCCTGCTGGCACAACCGGGATTTCGACATAGATTCGCTTGTTGATCGATCCCTTACTCTTGTAGTCGACTATGCGCATGCTGCCTACCTCGGTCGTATTCTTTACGTGGGTTCCGCCGTCTGCTTGAACGTCCAAGCCTGAGATCTCCACCACCCGAACCTCTTGGATTTCGGGCGGCAGCAGATTAATCTTCGTGCGGATCAGGTCCGGGATTTGAGTTGCCTCGTCTTTGGGGAGAACCCGAACTCTAACCTCGCGGGCGGCTTCGATTTCGGCGTTGACTGCCATTTCGATGTGAGAGACAAGACTGCGCTCCAGGCGGGCAAATTCAAAGTCCATGCGTCCGCGCAGCGGATCCATGGCGCCGCCCGTCACGAGCGCACCATAGTCGCGGAAGACAACCCCGCACAGGATGTGCATGGCGGTGTGAGTACGCATGAGGTTATACCTGCGCTCCCAGTCCAGCACGCCGTGGAGCATCGTTCCTGGTTCCGGGAGCTCCCCGCCCACGAGGTGCAAGATCTCGGCTCCGGAACGCCGCACCGCCTTCACCGTCTGCTGAGAGAGCAAGCCCAAGTCGCACGGCTGCCCTCCGCCGCCCGGATAGAAGGCAGTCTGGTCCAGCATCACGCCGCCTGCCGTGTCATCGACGCCGGTCACCACAGCGTCAAATTCCCTGAGATAGCTGTCGGCCTGAAAAAGCGTGCGAGTCATCGCGCCTCCGCGTCCAAGCGTGCTCGAATTTGGATTGAAAGCACGCCTGGTTTCAGGCGGCCTGATTCGAAATTAGCATTTGATTAGAATTGACAACCCCACTTGACTTTGGGACTTCCCGTATTGTATAGTATTTTGCGAGAATGAAATGGCACTGGCGCCGATCGGCGCTGTGCCTTTTGTTTCGCACCGCACCCTTCTCGAGGAGCGTCCATGATTAGAGTCCAGGGTCTCACCAAAGACTACGGCGCACGACGGGCCGTGTCCAATCTCAGTTTCGAGGCGAGGCAGGGCGAAATCGTCGGCTTTCTTGGGCCCAATGGCGCAGGCAAGACGACGACCATGCGGATCCTCACCGGCTACATGCCTCCCACTGAGGGTGTTGCGCAGGTGGCAGGATTCGATGTGGTGGAAGAGTCGCTGGAGGTGCGAAGAAGGGTCGGCTACCTGCCGGAGACCGTCCCGCTCTACACCGACATGACTGCCCTGGAATACCTGACTTTCATGGCAGATCTGCGACAGCTGCCTGAAGCACAAGGCAGGGCGGCGACGGCTCTGGAAATGGTGGGGATGGAGGCACGGGCCAACAGCTACATCGGTAGCCTGTCGAAGGGCATGCGCCAGAGAATGGGCTTGGCGCAGGCGCTGATCCATCAGCCCGAGGTCCTGATTCTGGATGAACCCACTATAGGCCTGGATCCTGCGCAGGTTGTCGAAGTGCGGAAGCTGATCCGCGAGATGGGAAAACACCGGACGGTCCTGCTGTCTACGCACATACTTTCTGAAGCGCAGCAGATCTGCGACCGCGTACTGATCATAAACAAGGGCCGAATTATCGCCGAGGATACTCCTCAGAATCTGCAGGCTCGGCTTGTTGGCGCAGAACGCGCAAGCCTCCGCATCCGTGGGGACGGAGACGGGCTGCAAAAGGTGGTTCAGAAGGTCAAGGGCGTACGCCGCACCCAGGCACTGGACGATGGAACCCTGGAATTTGAATTTGCGCCAGGGCAGGACGTTCGGCCCGAAGTGGCAAGGGTCGTGGTGGCCGCCGGGTACGATCTATTGGAGCTCCGACCTTCGGGGATGAGTCTTGAGGAGATCTTCCTGGAACTCACGCGCGACGATGTCAAATCCCGACGCAAGGAGAGATGAATATGCGCAACGCCTGGGTAATTGCCCGACGCGAGTACCATCGTCTCTTCACCAGCCCAGTTGCCTATGTCTTGGCCTTCGTAGTACTCCTGGTGCTAGGTTCGATATTCACGACCGTCATCGGAGACGCAGCAAGGGGGACTTTGGGCGGCGGATACGGCCCGCCCCCTGCACCTGATATGGGCCCCATCCTTGGGACCTTCGCCTTTCTGATGATCTTGATGGTTCCGGCACTGACCATGCGACTCGTGGCAGATGAGATTCGGATGGGAACCATGGAACTGCTTCTCACCGCCCCGGTGCGCGACTCAGACCTAATCATCGGCAAGTGGCTGGGAGCATTTCTGTACATGCTGACCTTGATCACGATCACACTCATATACGCATTTGTGCTTAATGCTCTCGAGACGCCAGGGATTGACCAGCAGCAGCTGATGACATCCTATCTGGGGTTGATACTCGTGACCGCATCGCTCTTGGCATTGGGGGTCGGCGTATCCGCGATGTTTAACAACCCCATCGCCTCTTTCTTCGTCACCCTGGGGCTTTTTGTGCTCCTGTGGTGGGTCATTGCCTTCCCGGCCTACTTCCTGAACGTCGGAACCGAGGTGTTCACCTATCTTCACATGCAGTCCCACTTCCAAGACTCAATGATGCGCGGCGTCATCTACCTTTCAGATCTGGTCTACTTTTTCAGCTTGATTAGCCTGGGTCTCTTTGCAGGAACCAGGGCAGTCGAGGTCAGGAGGTGGGGTTGATGGCCAAGAAACGCAGATCGTCAGCCCGCTACGGCGTGATTGGCCTTGTCCTCGCCGGCTTGGGTTGCGTCGCAACTGGCTTGCTCGGGGTAGTCCGCGGCGCGGTGGCTGTGGGCCTGTACACGCCGGCCAGGCCGGAGAGTCTCAACCAGTGGATCGCGATCGGCGCCGGCGCCCTGCTGGTCGGACTGGCGCTGTACGGAGTCCTCAATCCGGTCGGATTGCGGCGCTTCCTGGCTGGCCGGCAAGCGCGCTTCGGATCCAATGCATTGATTATGACCCTGGCATTTGTCGGGATTCTGACAATCGTGAATTGGCTCGTCTATCAGTATCCGCAGAAGTTCGACTTCACCGAGGGCAAGCAGCGCACCCTGGCACCCGAGACCATTCAGGCTCTGGAAACGCTGCCCGGAAAGGTCATGGCCCTCGCGTTCTATTCTTCGCAGTACCCCGCCGAAACGGCCCGGACGCTGCTGACGGACCTGAAAACGGGATCAAAGGGAAAGTTCGATTTCCGCTTCGTTGATCCCAATGCAGATCCCGTACTTGCGCGGCAGTACGGCATCACGGGTGATGGAAAGATCGTGCTGGTCATGGGGAGTGCCAGGGAAACTGCCTCCTATGCGGACGAGAACACGGTCACCCAAGCGATGATTCGTTTGATCAGCCCGCAGACGCGGGTCGTGTACTTCCTGACCGGACACGGGGAGCCCGACCTTCAGGCGTCCGACACGAGTTCCATGCTGCGCGCCAAAGAAACACTCGAAACCAAGAACTACACGGTGCAGGCGCTGAACCTGGCCGCTTCGAACAAGATTCCTCAGGATGCCAGAGCGATCGTTATTGCGGGGGCACGGAAACCGTTGCTTCAACAGGAGGTCACCCTGCTGCGAGACTATGTCAACGGTGGAGCGGCGCTGGTCGTGCTATCGGATCCGACACCCTTTACCGACACAGGCGCGAACGATGATCCGCTGTCCCGCTACCTGTTCGAAGATTGGGGAATCACACTTCAAGACACTGTGATCATCGACCTTTCGAGCAATCAGCCGTTCAGCGCCATCTCCGCTTCGTACAGCTCCAGCGCGCCCATCACGGCGCACACGACAAGCCTTACCATCATGCCGGAAGCACGGAGCCTGAGCGTGGGCACCACGTTGCCAGAAGGAGTGAGCGTCACGCCCTTGATCTTCACCTCGCAGCAGTCCTGGGGCGAGACCGATCTGACTGCGCTGCAATCCACCCAGGAGGTCGCGTTTGATGAGACGGCTGACGTCGCGGGCCCGCTGATAGTGGCGGCCTCGGCCGAGAACGCGGGAACGCGGGGCCGTGTCGTGGTCTTTGGCAACTCTGTCTTCGCGACCAACGAGGCCTTTGACGCCTACGCCAACGGCGAAGTATTTGTCAATGCTGTGGACTGGGCCGCCCAAGAGGCTGACCTGATCAACATCACTCCACGCGCTCCGGTGGCACGCACCTTCAATCCCCCCGGTCAGCTGGCCTTCATCGCCATTCTGTTGAGTTCGATCTTTCTGCTTCCGGGCCTTGTTCTTGTGGCGGGCGTCTCGAGCTGGCTGGCGCGTCGGAGGAGTGGCTGACATGGTCCGCAGAAACACGTGGATGCTTGTAGCGCTGCTTCTCGCTCTGGTCGCGCTCAGTTTCTATCTTCAAGAACGGAAAACCAATGCGCCTCCGTCTGCCACCCCCACGGCGAGCATGGCAAACCTCTTCGAGAGTGAGCAGGGGGAACCGAATCGCATCAGGGTGGAGAGTTCCTTGGGACTCGTCGTTGACCTCCGCCGGGACTCCAGCGGCAAGTGGATAGTTGATGCACCGCAACGCGCAGAAGCAGACCAGGCAGCGGCTGAGGCGGCCGCCACGCAGGTTGGCGCTCTGCGCGTGCTGGCGACCGTAGACTTGGAGGGGGAGATTGTCGGCTTGGACAAGCCTGAGTACACGCTCACGATTGGATTCGGCGACGCTCCGGAACACAAACTCCTGGTGGGTTCCAGGACGCCAATCCAGGATGGGTACTACGTGCAGCTGGACGGTGGGCCAGTCCAGGTCGCGGACAAGTCCGGATTGGACGAACTCACCGGTCTTTTGGAGAATCCTCCCGTCCCGGCGACTTCCACAGCCGAGCCATCACCGACTGCGGGTGTGACGCCGGCTGTCTCAGCGTCGGAGGCCGTGCCCGAACCCGAAGGAACCCCGAACCTCCCAGACAACCCCGAACAGGCACCCACGACCCCCGCCCCATGATTGGGGGCCCAGCCCGTAAGGATTCTTCCACCGGAGTCATCAAGTCCTTGGGCAGACCACCGCGGCTTTGGAGCCGTGCGGGCGGCCTGCGCGGCAGGTATTGAATTTCGGCTGGAAAGAGTGTATTCTGGACATGGCATGGCATAGCGGATGAGGAAATGGACGTAGAAAAAATCCTGATGGTTGATGAGGAAGAAGAGTACCCGGCGATCGCGCGCCTGGTCGAGCTTGGGAGACAAAAATCCTACGTCACCCTCGACGACATCCTCCATTTCTTTCCCGAGGCCGAACAAGACGTCGAACAGCTTGAGGAGGCCTTCTCTGCCCTTCTCAGTGCTGGCATACCGTTTGTTGAAGACACGCCGCCCGGAGAACCGACGGAGGATGAGTTGGCGGCGGTGGAAGAAGCCGAGGCAGAACCGGAGCCGGACCTGTCGCTCGACGACTACCTCGCCAACATCGACACGGATGACACCATCGGCCTGTACCTTAAGGAAGTCAGCCGGGTGCCGCTGCTCACCGCCGTGCAGGAAGTGGAACTTGCGCAGCGGATCGAGCGGGGCCGCATGGCTCGAGAGGAACTGGCCAAGGGCAATGCAGGGGCTCGACGCCGCGTCGAATTGCGCAGGCTCATCGAGGATGGTTGGGCAGCCCGTGAGCATCTGATCACCGCAAACTCGCGCTTGGTGATTTCTGTTGCCAAGAAATACATGGGGCGAGGCGTCCCTTTCCTGGATCTTATCCAGGAGGGCAATATTGGCCTGATCCGGGCTACGAAGAAGTTCGACTACCGCCGCGGGCACAAGTTTTCGACATACGCAACCTGGTGGATACGCCAGGCAGTCACCCGGGCCATCGCCGACCAAGGACGTACCATCAGGGTACCGGTCCACATGGGTGATCAAATCAACAAGCTGCTTCGGGTCCAGCATCAACTGACCCAGCGCTTGGGCCGCGAGCCGAGCGTGGAAGAACTCGCCGGCGCCCTTGACGTACCACCCAAGAAGGTCGAAAACATGATCCAGGTGGCTCGCCGGCCCCTCTCGCTCGAGACTCCGACAGATGATGAAGAGGATTCGGTTCTTGGCGACTTCATTGAAGACGACGAGGCCCCGCCGCCAGACGACACCGCCACATACAACCTGCTGCGCGAGCATCTTGGCGAGGTTCTGAATGGACTTCCACCTCGGGAAGTCAGAATCCTGCAGCTGCGCTACGGGCTCCTGGATGGCCAGGCCTACACCCTTGAAGAGGTGGGCCGCAAGATGGGCGTGACTCGCGAGCGGGTGCGTCAGATTGAGGCGCAGGCGCTGAGCAGACTACGCCATCCATCCATTCGAAGAAAACTCCGCGACTATCTCGGAGAATAGTGAATAAGGGCTCCCACTAGAAGAGGCGAGGCACATTGCGTCGCCTCTTTGTGTAGAATCCCGGTATGCGGCAGAGCGCCTGGCCTCGCATCGGAGAGTTCTTTTTCGTATCAGTCTTCGCGGGTTGCCTTCTCATCGGGCAACGGATGCTCAATGTCGATAGTGATCTCGGTCGACATCTAGTCCTCGGACGCCACATGATCAGGTCGGGACACATCCCCGACCGGGACATCCTTTCCTTCACCCTGTATGGCGAGTCGAGGCCACCATACGCGTGGGCGTCACAGGTAGTCTTCGGCGCAGCTGATCTGCTTCTGGGTCTGGATGGAGTGGTTCTCGTGAGCGCCTCGGTGCTGGCGGGTTCCTACCTGGTGGCCTTTTTGGACGCACGCGCAAGAAGCGGCAAAGTGCTCGGAGCTCTCTTGCTCGCAGTCGTGGCCATCGCAGCTTCGAGCATGAACTGGCTCACGAGGCCCCACCTCTTCTCGTTTCTGTTTCTTGCGATCTGGTTGCGCCTCCTGGAGAACCTGCGCCTGGGGCAGCGTGGGCCAACCTGGGAGCTGCCGCTCCTGATGCTCGTCTGGGCAAACTTCCACGGAGGGTTCGTGATTGGATTTCTTGGCTGGGGAGCCTACTGGCTTGGCTACGTTTGGGAACTCGGCCATGGGACGGCTTCACGCGATATGGGAGCGCGGATCCTGCTCTCTGGCGCGAGCTCACTGGTGGCCAGCTTCGCGACTCCAGCGCCGGGTCGCAACTGGATTGCGGTCTTGGGCAACAACAGCCCATATGTGCTTTCCAGGACCGCAGAGACCATGCCCCTCGATCTTGGAGCCCCAAGCTCTTGGCCATTTGCCGCTATGGTGTTCTTGGCGCTACTACTGGCAATTCCACGTAGAAAGAAGCTCGTAGCCGCTCACGTTTTTCTGCTGCTGACACTCGCGGCGGCGGCCTGGGCAATCGGGCGCAACACTGGTTTGTTCACAATTGCCGCCGTGCCAATTCTGGCCAGCTGGCTCGCGTCGAGCGTTGCAGGATGCGCGACCCTGCTACGCTTGGACCTGCGCCTATCGCAAATCGAGCCAAGCGGGGGTGCCAGCGCTTGGGCCTGGTCGGCGGTTGCCCTTGCAACCTTGGGACTCGGAGCCCAAGCGGCAACCTCTCAAAGAAGCGTGTTCAGCTATGAGCAGAGCATCTTTCCTGTGGGGGCCGCCAATTGGATGTTGGAAAATCCTGTGGCTGGCAACATGTTCAATGATCTGAACTGGGGTGGCTACCTGCTTTACAGAATGTGGCCAGAACATCTCGTGTTTGTCGATAGCCAAAGTGACTTCTACGGTGAACGGTTCATCCGGGACTACGCGGATACTTTGGCGGGACGGGGTGATTGGGAAGCTCAGCTCAATCGCTACCAGGTAGCCTGGGTCTTGATACCGCCGGGAGCAGGACTCGCCGATCAACTTCTCAAGGATGGCGATTGGCGGATGGCCTACCGGGACGCTACCGCCGTGGTCTTCGTGCGTGAACCCACTTGGTTTCCCAACACGCTTTCCGGCAAAATCGACTTCCAGTGATTCACGGCATCGGCGGACCGCGTCTCCAAGAAGGATGCGAGCTAGCGCGGCCACCTCTCTCGGGACACAGTTCTGACTGCATTCTTGCGGGAGCGTACGGGCCCAGCATCCCCCTTGTGGAAAGGCTGTCAACGGAATGGCGTGAGGGCCACGAACCAGAATCCAAGCGGTCAAAGCTGGCCATAATCATCGGCGAAGCCCCGATTGGTCGGCAACTCTGAACAACACTTGACTACGGTGCTGACCGGAAGCCGCTATCAAGCCGACAATGGGCATCGTGGGATGGGGGCCGCGGGCTGGATGCAGCTAGAACAATGAGTCGGCCGCGATCGCCAGGAAGATGAGCATTAGATACATGCTTGACCACCGATACATGGTCCAGGCAACCTTGTTTCCGGGCCTAGTCCACACACGCCATGCCGCCAGCAGCAACCCCGATCCGAGAAGGATGGCCGCCGCCGTGTAGAACGCGCCGGCTGCCCCCACCAGCGGCAGCAAAAGTGTCGCCGGCACCAATAGAGCAGTGTAGACGAATATTTGTCGCCGGGCCGACCGCTCACCCTTGACGACCGGCAGCATCGGCACACCAGCCTTCTGGTAGTCCTTGATGCGCACAATGGCGAGTGCCCAGAAGTGCGGCGGCGTCCACAAGAATATGATTAGAAACAAGATCCACGCCGCCACGCTCAGCTGTCCGGTTGCGGCCGCCCAGCCGACCATTGGCGGAATGGCGCCTGCCCCACCCCCAATAACAATATTCTGGATGGTGGCTCTCTTTAGCAGAATGCTGTAGAAAACCACGTAGTATAGGATGCCGGCCATGGAAAGCAGGGCTGCCGTAAGATTCACCAATCCCGCAAGGACATAGTAGCTTGCCAGGCAGAGTGCCAGGCCGTAGGACAAAGCCTCGGCCGGAGCCAAGCGGCCCGCCGGAAGGGGTCTTCTGGCGGTACGCTGCATGTTCTTGTCCAATTCGCGATCGATGAACTGATTGAGGGCAGATGAGCCGGCCGCTGCGAGACCGCCTCCCAAGAGCGTCCAAACGGTCAGATCCAGAGGTGGCAGCCCGCGAATTCCAGCAGCGAGCCCCGCGTAGGTCGTGACAAGCAGAAGTGCCACAATCCAAGGCTTGCTGAGCGCCAAAAAGTCACGCCAGCTGGGTGCGGCCAGGGCCTCGGGGGGCCTCCCTGCCGCACGCATGCGCGCAACAGATACCAGGACTAGAGCTATCAGGCTCACCCCCAGCGATATTGAAGTAGCGGAGTGCAGAACGACCAAGTCCAAGCGGAAGTCGCGCGCAACAACGACTACTCCCACAAACGCTTGTCCAAGGAAGAGGATTGCTGTCGCGGTCGTCAGCGGCAGTAGCAGCGTATCAGCGCGGTGTTTTTGCCAGGCAACCAGGAGCAAGCGAAGCGCCAGCAGTCCTGCCAGCATAGCAAGAACGGCATGCGCAAGCTTGAACCATCCGTTCTGCGACAGCGGGATGCAGAACGGCCAACCGGCGCACAAGGATGCCGCGCCGTGGTCTGCGGCTCTCCATCCGGCCAGGGTCAGCAAGAGGACATCCAGTGCAAGGAGGATCGCAAGCCTGGCAAATGTCGAACCCTGCGTTGTCTTCAAGGCTGTCGCTCTTCCCGCCGTCTGACAAAGAGCGGATATCCAAGAATCAGCACGCCGCTGAATCCGAACCACTGGAGGGCGTATCCGAGGTGTGGTCCATTATTCAGTTCCAGGTGTGGTGCCATGGCCAAGGGCGCGGAGTCGCCATCTTCACCAGCCTCCGCCTGAATATAGAAGTCCAGCAGCGGATACGGCAGGTGCTGACCGATAAGCTCGGGGTCAATGAATACGAAGAAATCGGAGCCCTGATCCGCGGGCAAAGATGTGCCCTCCACGATTCCAGAACGGCCTACGGACTGCTGCCCTGCCCGGATGACGCCGTGTACCTCCACCGGGCCCATCACATCGTACCGTCGCCAATCCTCCGGCTGTTCATTTCCCGCGGCCGGAATCCATCCTCGATCGACGAGGACTGCCACTTGCCGGCCAGAAGCATCGGGGAGTGCAATGAGCAGTGGTGTAAGCAAGTTATACCCGTACTGGCCCTGATATGCCCGATTGCGGAGGGCGACCTGCCGCTCCAGATCGTAGAGGCCAGCTGCAATGGCTCTACGATATTCCTGTGAACGCAGATCCTCACTGGAAGGCAATCTGGCCGCGGGCAGCGCCTGCATATGCTCTACCCGCGCAATAAAGGTCCGGCGCTGCGAGAGCCTGTCGAGTTGCCAGAAACCCAGGCGCACGCACAACGCCGCGGCGGCGACGACGAGCAGCGTCGTGAAGAGCCACATGCGGCCAAACAGAGTTGTCAGGTTCACCCTGTTGCCGCCTTCTTGGCCGGAAAAGCGAACACCCCGTACAGGACGAACAGGAACGCCATGGGAATTCCTGCCTGCAGAATGCCGAACAAGCGCGTTTCGAGGGTGAGACCCGGCTCCACGATGAGTCCAAAGGATCGATCAGGCTGGAATGTGCAAGCTGCCGAGTAGCTCCCGGCCGAAGCTAGTTTGAGACTGACCGAAGAGCCGGCCGGTATGAAAAGCGGATCCAGTTGGTGATTCACGGAGTCTGCATTGTGAACCACCAGCACATCGCCTACAACGAATGTCATGGACTCGGGAAGGCTCGGCTCCGACTGTCCCTGCTGCACCCGTAGTCCTGTTCCTGGCGGAATGGTCAAGCGAATGGTTTGAGGCGCTCGTTCCTCTCCGTGGTCCAGGAAGCGATAGGTCACCTCGCTGATCAGCGTGCCAAGCACAAGACCGGCCAGCAGACCCACAGAAACCCGTCTGATCAGTACGCGTCTCGACATGGGGGGATCAGCTGCCTTTCAGCAGCAGGCTGACATCCCGGGCCAGATCTGTCGCATCGATTGAAGAACTGAAGGTCTCGACGAGGTTGCCCGAAGCATTAACCATGCACACGTAGTCGCCACGCGTCTCGCCGCCATCGACGCCCGCCACCGCGCAGGCATTCCACACCCTGGCCAGGTGGTCCGGCAAATCTGTCAGCCCAAGAAATGCTGCATTGAACTTCCCAAGAGCGCCCACCAACGGCTCACCCGTGCGTTGTGCAGGGTCAG
>DATIPW010000372.1:0-3803 GCA_035471605.1 Anaerolineales bacterium
CTGGCCCCCAGTTCCTGCAGATACACGGGCTGAAAGAGCAGGAACATCCCCTCCCCCACGCCCCACAAGAACAGGGCCGCGCCCAGCCAGAGCAGTGATCGATTCATTCTGTTTCGGCTCTCAAGATCCGGCAGCGGCAAAGCGGGTCATCTGCCGGGAGTTGACACCGCCGCTTGACCGGTCTTACCCAGCCACGTGGTCGGCTTTCTGCAAGCACCAAATCATATCAGGTGCGGCGGCTCTGGCGCCGCTATGGCAGGATAGAATGGACCTTGGGCAAATGTGCCCCCCCACATGGACCGCCCAAAGCGACTGCCCTTCCACAACCTCACAGCTGAGAATTGGCTGAACCTTGCCGCGGTCGGCGTGTTGGCGTTCTACACGATCTACTTCGTGTTTGAACTTGTGCTTGGCAGACTCTGCGGCCAGGTCGGCGTCGATTATTGCGCCTACTGGAGCGCGGGACGGGTCGCCACAGCCTACGGACATCAGTCGGTGTATGACACGCAAGTCTTGTATCAGGTTGAAAGGAGCATCCTGCCAGCTCAGGCAGATCCTGCCACGAATGGCAAGATTCTAGTTCCCTACCTTCCGCTATTCATACTGCCGTTCCAGTTCTTGGCCCTGATCCCGCCGCTCCCGGGATTCGTTGCCTGGATCTCCATCAATCTGGCGCTGTTCCTTTTGTACATGCGGAATTTCACGCGCCGCGGGAATCTGAGAGCCCTCCCGCTGCCCACCATGCTCATGATATTGGCCTCCCCGCCGGTTTTCGAGAATCTATGGAGCGGGCAGCTTTCCGTATGGTTGATGCTATGCGCGGGAGAATTCCTGCGCGCCCTCGTGGATCGCAAACCGCTGCGTGCGGGGCTGTGGCTGGGTGGATTCATGCTCAAGCCGCAGCTTCTGGTCCTCGTTGTCCCCATTCTGCTGCTGCATCGATCCTTTCGGGTACTGGCTGGATTGGCGATCTGCTCCCTGCTGGTCGGCTTGAGCTCCCTGGCACTTGTCGGGCCGGAAGGGCTGCACCGGATGCTTGCCATGTGGTGGCAGGCGTATGCTGCAGGGCAAGCCAACAGCTCGATCGAAGGCATGATGAACTTCCGCATGTTGGGATTCCATATGGCCGCAGTCCTCACCCCCTGGATCGCCTGGGGCCTGGCGGCCACAGGCATGCTGGCCGTGGCAGCTCTGGCAATGCAGAGATGGCGACGGCCGTTTGATCCGGCCCAGACGGCGGTTGGCGCGGCTATGCTGGGCATCCTGGCAGCCACCACGATGACCGCCTGGCACTCGCACATTCACATGGCGGTGGTGCTTCTTCCCTCAATGATGCTTCTGTACCAGGCCGGCGCCCTGCCCGTCAGGGCCTTCCATTGCTGGGTCTTGGCGCCTGCGGTCTTGTTCATCCTCACCGTGTTCCTGCCACCCGCGCTGGCAAGACTTCCGCTTGTTTCAGATCCGCGAGCACCGGTTGTCTACCTCCCCATGGCAGCCGCACAGCTGATCGCGACGTTGCACCTTTTCCGCTGGTCCTTGCGGTACCCGACTCGTAGAACCTAGGGCATGGCCAGTTTGCGGCGCCCATTCAGCAACTTGAACAAGGAAGCATGGCAAAACCTTGCTGCTGCCGCCATGCTTTTCATCTACCTGGCCCACATCGCGCTGGATCTCGCCTGGGGCAACTTATTCGGCAATCTCGGCGTTGACTTCGCCGCTTTCTGGAGCGCCGGGCACATTGCGAATCTTCTTGGCTACGAGGCCGCCTATGACCTGGATTTGCTGTCAAGAGTCCAGGCCCAGCTTCTGCCCCCGCGGGCTGCCTTCCTTGCTCAGACGCGCATCATACCAACACCCTATCTTCCGGTCTTTCTGCTGCCCTTCCAGGCCCTGGCGCTGTTGCCTGCACGGCTGGCCGCCGGGCTATGGATGGGATTGAACCTCATGGGGACGCTCACCTACGTCAGGTGTTTCGCCCTCCGCATCGGAGCCGGCGGCTCAGCTCGACGGCTCCGAATGCTGCTCATGGTCTCGGTCCCAGTCTTCCTGAATATCTTCCTCGGCCAGGCCAATCTCTGGCTCCTGATATGCATGGGTGAGTTCGTCCTGGCGCACAGGGCAGGCAGAGATTTCAGGTCGGGAGCGTGGTTGGCGGGCCTCCTCCTGAAGCCGCAGTGTCTGTTGCTGATCCTGCCCGCGATCCTGCTGCAGCGGAGACGGGAGGTCGCTGCCGGAATCTCGGTCGCCGGTGCAACTATCATATTCGTATCGTGGCTGCTGGCGGGCACGGCCGGGCTCGCCGCCCTCGCGCGGCTTTGGATCGGCTATGCCGGTGGCCTCCCCACGAACGACATCCAACTCATGATGAATTGGCGTATGATCGGTTTCTACTTGCAGGTTTTGGTCGGAAGCGGTTGGGCGCAGGGTATCGTGTTTGTCGGCATGGCGGTCACAAGCATCTTGGCCATCGTCCTGTGGCTGCCGCGGTTTGATGCCTTTGATCCGCGCAGCGATATCGCCATTCTGGGCGTCATGGCTGCAACAACCCTGGTTGCCTGGCACTCACATGTCCACATGGCGGTGATCCTCATCCCGCCGCTGCTGGCGCTGGCCGTCGTCCCGCAGTTGCCCGTCGGACGTGTGGTTGGCGTCTGGATTTGGCTGCCAGCCGTCCTGTCCGTTCTTCGGATCTTCCTGGCTGCGCTGACCCGCTTGGGCGCGCTCCCGGACACCACCTACGGCGCGCTGGATCTTCTCGCTGGCCTCGGATTGTTCGTGGCGGATCTGGTGCTCCTGTTGTGGTCCCTGGGCCGAATAGCACCCTGGACGCGGGGGCCAGCGCGTGTGGCTGTGTAGATCTACCCCACAATTCGCAGCTCGCGCGGCATGTCGCTGAGCACTTCCACCCCGGTCTTGGTCACGATCACGTTGTCTTCGATTCTGACTCCCCCGCGTCCCTCCAGGTAGATCCCCGGCTCCACGGTGTACGCCATGCCGGGATACAGCATGTGCATGTTGTCCCCGCGTATGTAGGGTTCCTCGTGACTTTCCATCCCAATGCCATGCCCGGTTCGATGGGTGAAGTACTTTCCATAGCCCGCCTGCTCGATCACCGCTCGGGCAGCCTTGTCCACGCTGGCACACGGCACGCCAGGTTTGCCCGCCGCCCGTCCGGCAGCATTCGCTTCCAGCACCACGCTCGCGATCTTCTGCCACTCCGCTTCCACTCGCTGCACCGCGAACGTGCGCGTCAAGTCTGAGATGTAGCCCTGGGTCGCCGCCCCCCAGTCCACCAACAGCAGGTCGCCGGGCTCGATCTTTCGATCGGACGGGGTGGCGTGCGGGTTCGCTGAGTTCGGCCCGGCACACACGATCGGCTCGAAGGGCAAGCCTGCATCGGATCCTTGCCGCAGCAGCTCCATCGTCAGTGCGCTCGCGAGCTCGCGCTCAGTGGCGCCCACTCGGATGGTGGGCAGCAGTGCCTCTAGCGCAGCCTGGGCCACACGCACGGCCTGCCGCATGGCCGCCGCCTCGGTTTCGTCCTTGCGCAGCCGCAGTGAGGCCAGCGCCTCGGTCGCGTCGGGAAACTCGCTCTTCGTCGCGCTCTTCCGCACAAACTCGAATTCAAGCACGCGCATTTGGCGCGGCTCCACGCCGACCTTCTTTCCATCCAACCGCACTGCCGCGATCGCTTTCCTGAAGGCTTCGCCCCACTCGGCCGGATTCTCGCCGTAGGCCACAAGGGCCACCGGGTAGGGGATCTGGGCGGCCTTGCTGACCTCGAACTGCGGCAGCACCAGCAC
>DATIPW010000373.1:0-10655 GCA_035471605.1 Anaerolineales bacterium
CGGCCATTCCCTCAGGTGACGGCCTCAGCATGCCGCCAACGACCTGGCCCGTGAAGACGAAGAGACAAATCCCAACCTCGCTGGCGTCCACCATCACCGTTCCACACAGCCAAAGCCGGCCATCAAGGCCCGTTTCCTCCCAGAATTCCCTGGCGGCAGCCGCCATAATGTCCTCGCCCCGCTCCACATGACCGCCCAGACCATTGTAACGACCGGGCCAGAGCGTCTTGCTGGGCGCCCCTTTGATGAGGAGATAGGAGTCGCGATCGCGGGCGAATATCGCGGTCCGGGCGACTACCTTGTACCGATCTGCGCCTATTCCCTGGTCATGCACCGGCATGAATTCTTTGCGTGCAACACTAGGTGATTCTCGCACCGAGATTGCGTTTGTCAGTCTTGGAGATCGTCAGCCATGCCAGGCACCGATCCGCGCCCGAGATAGTCATCGGATGTTGGCAACACAGCGACCGGACGGACAAAAGCTTCCACGTACTTGCGCGTATCAGCGGCGCCGAGCAGGTCAAAGAGCCTGCCAAACTGCTTCTCCCAGACTGCGCCGATCCTGTCTCGCGCCGATTCCTCCAGTTCGTAGATCTGGCGCTTGAAGGGTCCAAGGGCGTACTTCCGGGCCTTGTAGTAGAACTGCTCATTGGTCATACCGGGTTTGCGCTCGCCGGCGTAGTTGCTGTCCAACCATGCATAGATCTCACGGCACAGTTCCTTCGGCGCGGTCTCGTAGAACTGGGTCATGAAACTCGTCGCCAGATGCACCTCCACGGCTTCGTACTCCACAAACTTGTGGAAGGCGTCCTCGGGTAGTGTGGAGGCCCCATGTTGGACGGCGCCTCCAAGCCCGTAGGCAGCTCGGCTAAGCTGCGACAGCTCCTTCAGGGTTCTGAAGTCGATGTTCACTTGCGCCAGCGTTCCATTCGGAAGAACAGTGCCCCCGTGCGAAGTCCCGGTCTGGATGCTGATCTTGCTCAGTCCCGGCTTGCCGTCGGCCATGCTTGGCATGGCCAGGTTGAAGCCATCCATGAAAGTTCGCAGTTCCTCCGCAGTGGAGTTGTGGCCCCCGACCTCGCCAATCTCTCCGCCAATCGAGATGAATATGCCCTCCGGTTCAAGTCCCCGAATGAAGGTAGCAAGCTCGGACGAAACTCGCACATTCGCCTCTTGCTGCTCACGTGTGCTGGCTCGGGAGATATCCACCAGCGTGGACGCATCGACGTCGATGTTGTAGAAACCTGCGGCGACAGCTTCACGCGCCAGATCCTTCACGGCATTCAGCTCGCCGTCCGGGTCGGCTTGGTACTTCTTCGGGGAAAGCTGGAAGTGATCGCCCTGAACAAAGACTGGCCCGCTCCATTCTTCAGAGATGGCGGCCGCAAGGATGTTGGTGGAATACTCGGCCGCGTTCTGACCGGTATACCCCATCTCAGAACGCGCGATCTCAAAGATGAATGCTCCGGCATCCAGCCGCCTGGCGACGCGGAATGCAGCGCGCGCTGCCTCATAGGACAGAACGCGTAGATTCATGGCCGGCACGGTGAAGCTGGGCAGCACCTCCCCCCTCCCCCGGGCCATGTACAGGTCATGTATCGAGCTGGGTAGGATTCCCAGCTCCAGTGCGGCCAGGCGAATCAAAAATCGCGCCCGCCCTTGCTCGCGCTCCGGACCAAGCGCGGAGAGCTTGACGAGCTCGGGTATGCTGCTTCTGAACTTGGCGGCGTCTTTGACTTCCGCCCTGGAAGCATGCATAACGACGCTGTTGCCCGTGAGCTTGCCCACGTCACCCAGATCAGACATGTCCGCTCCTTGTGTGCTTGCTTCGGCCTATCATTATACTTCTCGCCATTCCCCATGCACTCCCGCAGACCTGAGTGGAGGGCTGTTCAGAAGCGGCATAGTATAATGGTCGTCAGCAGGGCCACCAATCTGCGTCGATAGTGGCAGGAGGCCTAGATGACCGACATGTATCAGAGTGTTAGCGACCAGATGGACTCCCTCACCAAGCTGATCTCGTTGGTGCCGGGCTTCAGCGGGTATGTGAAGCGCGAGAACCGACGCGCAGCGGACAAGCTTGTCCGCGAAGCCGTGGCCAATCGCTTTGAGGAGCTGTGGAAGCGGGTATCCAACGTCCAAGCCGACTTGGTGGCGGCCGGCAAGATCGAGCACGTGGACGACCTTGAGAAAGCCGGCATACAGCTTCGAACGTTTGCCGACAAGATCCGCACTGCACCCAGGGGCTATTCGGGCGTCTTTGATGCAGTCAAGGTCAATGAGAAGGAGCTGGAGCAGCTCTATCAATTCGACCTGGCATTCTTCGACTTGGCGTCGGACATCGGCCGGGGCATTGATAACGTTGAGGCCAGCGCCGGCGACGAGGCCGCGTTGCCGGCGACCATCCGAAATATCATCACCCTGGCACGCCAAGCGGTGGAGACCTACAACCGGCGGACCGAAACAATTACGGGCAGCAGCAAGTAGGCAGGCCGTTCAAGCGAAATTCAGAGGTCCAGGGCGGCGCCTGTGGCCAGGCTCCATTGCTCGTCGCGGCAAGGCGCTACCTGGCAGGCGATTGGCAGTCACATTGTGGAATCACTACTATCAGCCGGAAACCCTCGATGAAGCCCTGAGGCTCCTCGATGTGCACCGCGCTCGGGCGCGGATCGTGGCCGGAGCCACGGATCTGATGCTGGAGCTGGAACGTGGCGTGCGTCAGGGGATCGAGGTGCTCATCGACATCACCCGGATCGCGGGTCTTGGCGAAATCCGCCTTGAGCAGGACGGAATCATCCAGCTGGGCGCATTGGTGACGCACAATGACTGCGCCGACTCCCCGCTCATACGGGGACGCGCCTATCCGCTGGCGCGTGCGGCATGGGAGGTCGGTGCACCGCAGATCCGCAACCGCGGAACCGTCGCCGGAAACTTGATCACAGCCTCCCCCGCCAACGACACAATCACGCCTCTCATGGCCCTCGGAGCCATGCTCACGCTGCGATCCGCGCGCGGCCGGCGGCTTGTCGCGCTTGAAAACTTCTACACCGGCGTTCGCAAGACCGTGATGGAGCCGGATGAGATGTTGACCGAGATCTCCTTCCCGGCCCTGACAGAAGCCCAGCGAGGCACATTTGTCAAGCTGGCGCTTCGAAGGGCGCAGGCGATCTCGGTGATCAACGTGGCAGTTGTCCTTGGATTGAAGGAGGGACGAGTCAGCGCGGCGGCCATTGCCTTGGGTGCAGTGGCACCCACCATCATTCGGGCCTTTGCGGCTGAGAAGCACCTCGTGGGCAAGATTCTTGATGATCGTGCCATCGACGGGGCATCGACTCGAGCGCGCGATGCTGCCCGGCCAATTGACGACCTCCGTGGAAGTGCCGCCTACCGCCGGGAAATGGTTCGAGTGACTACTGCCCGGGCGCTGCGTTCGCTCAGGGATGCGACAGAGCGGACAGGTTTCCCGGACACGCCTGTCCTACTGCGAGGGGCAAAGCCAGAAACGGGTGCCGTCGCCGAGTCGGTGGCGGGGGCCAGGAACCGGAAAAGGTCTTCGCAGCATGCGCGGGCAGATCTGATCGTGACAACCATCAATGGGAAAACTTATGAGCTGGCGCCGCAGGAATCCAAGTCTCTCTTGCGACTCCTCCGTGAAGATGCCGGCCTTGCGGGCACGAAAGAGGGCTGTGCGGAAGGAGAATGCGGTGCTTGTACAGTGTTCCTGGATGGCCAGGCCGTGATGGCCTGCCTGGTCCCGGCGCCCCGCGCTCACAAAGCTCAGATCGTGACCATCGAAGGATTGGCGCAGAATGGCCGACTCCACCCTGTGCAGCAAGCCTTTGTTCAGGATGGTGCTGTCCAGTGCGGCTACTGCACCCCCGGATTTGTGATGTCCGGCGCCAAGCTTCTGGAGGAGCGGCCGCTTCCAAGCCGCGACGAAATCGAACAAGCCTTGACGGGAAATCTGTGCCGCTGCACCGGCTACTACAAGATCATCAAGGCCGTGGAGGACGCGAGCCGTCTGGGCTCCTGAAGGGGAGCCGTTCCGCCGCGGTCGGCCAGTGCTGATCCAAGAATGCATTACGATTGCTGCTCGGATCCTCGGGATACAGGACTACGCTCTCCCCGCGCATCTTGCGCCAGCAACCGGCGACAATGCCATCCTGCATGCGGCTGGCTGTGCGGCAGCAAGATGGACGCTCATCTGGGCAGGGTATTCTAAGAGTGTTCGAGGAACACGGACGGAAACATACGACGCCGTCGGGCGACTTGCCATCCGCGCGCGCGGACTTTGTTGGCGGCGCCTCAAGGGCGCGGGCCTGATGACTTCATGATCGGCATCACTGCTCCGAGCGCAGCGGCTCGGACATGCAACGCTGGGAGACAAGAATGAGCTCAATCGGAGTTTCCGCGCCCCGTAGCGATGCCCGCCGCAAGACCACAGGTGAGGCTGAGTACGCCGGGGATCTTTCCATGCGCGGCATGCTCCACATGAAGATTATGTTCGCAGAACGGCCTCACGCCCGGATTCGCGGCATCGAGATCCAGTCAGCCCGGGAAGCCCAAGAAGTTGTGGCCGTATACACCGCGGCTGATGTGCCCGTCAATGAGTACGGCCTTCAGGTGCCCGATCAGCCTGTGCTGTGTGGCCCAGGCAGTTCAAATCCAAAGGCTGAGGTTGTACGCTTTGTGGGTGATCAGGTTGCGGTGGTCGTGGCGACCGACGAGCAGCACGCGGAAGCGGCGCTCAGGCTCATACAGGTCGACTACGACGATTTGCCGGTGCTGAGCGATCCCGTGGAAGCCATGCAACCAGGCGCTCCTCTTCTGCACCCGGATCGAGGTCCCACGAATGTCTGCGTGAGATACAAGATTCGCAAGGGAGATGCAGCGGCCGCGCTATCCACTGCCGACGTTGTGGTCGAGGCGGAATACCGGACTCCCTTCCAGGAGCATGCCTATCTTCAGCCTGAGGCCGGGCTGGCATACATCGACGAGGCTGGGCGACTGACCGTGGCCTGCGCGGGCCAATGGACCGATGCCGATCGCAAATCAATCGCACATGCCCTGGATCTGCCTGAAGAACAGGTTCGTGTCGTCTATCCGGCCATCGGCGGTGCCTTTGGCGGCCGCGAGGACCTCTCGGTCCAGATCGTACTTGCACTGGCCGCCTGGAAGCTGCGGAAGCCTGTCAAGATCATCTGGAGCCGCCGGGAGTCAATCATCGGCCACGGGAAGCGGCACCCCATGATCCTGCGTGCGAAATGGGGCGCCACGAAGGACGGCAAGCTCGTCGCCGCGGAAAACGAGATCGTCGGCGACGCTGGGGCCTACATGTACACATCCAACAAGGTGCTCGGCAACAGCACCATCACCTCCACTGGGCCCTACTTCATTCCCAACGTCAAGGTGGACGTATACGGGGTCTACACCAACAACCTACCCGGGGCCGCGTTTCGTGGTTTTGGGGCGCCCCAGGCGCACTTCATGGCCGAAGGACAGATGAACAAACTGGCCGAGAAGCTGGGCATGGATCCCGTAGAGTTCCGGCTGCGCAACGCGCTCCGGGACGGTCTCACGATGGCCGTGGGGACTCCGGCGCCCGGGCCCGTGAGCGTGCCGCAGGTGATTGAGGCTGCAGCTGCCAGATTTGGCTGGCAGACGGGGGGCGGCAGCCGCCCAACACTCGAACGAAGCAAGACAGCCCGGGGCCGAGGTTTCGCAGCCGGTTTCAAGAACGTGGGCTTCTCGTTTGGCTACCAGGAGAACTCCTGGGCCAAGGTCGAGCTTCATGGGCAGGACAGCATTCAAAGGGCCGTTGTGCAACACGCCGGGGCAGAGGTCGGTCAGGGCACACACACCGTCATGGCACAGATGGCAGCCGAAGCCCTGGGCATCCAGCCTGATCAGGTGGAGGTGATCCCCTCTGACTCGGCGACACAGCTGAATGCCGGCTCGGCTTCTGCCTCCCGCATGACATTCATGGCTGGAAACGCAATCAGAGGTGCGGCCGATTCCGCACTCCAGAAATGGAAGGCCGAGGAACGACCCGCCATAGCGGAATTCACCTATCTCGCTCCTCGGACGACGCATTTGGATGAGGAGACGGGGTATTCGACGCCCAACTTCTCCTACGCCTATTCTGCCGAGGCGCTTGATCTTGAAGTCGATATCGAAACCGGCCAAATCCGGTTGGGACGCGTCGTGGTTGCGGACGACGTTGGCAAGGCAATAAATCCCGATCTGGTTGTGGGCCAGATCGAGGGAGCTGTTGTCCAAGCTCAGGGCTATGCCATCACCGAAGACTTCAAGACCGTCAGGGGGCGTGTGCTCACCGATCAGCTGAGTACCTATCTGCTGCCCACGATCTTGGATATTCCGGCCCAAGTGGAGTCGGTCATCGTTGAGGTGCCGGAGCCCAACGGCCCGTGGGGCGCCCGCGGTCTGGGGGAAATCCCCTTCCTGCCTCTCGCCCCGGCCATCGCAGCGGCCATCCACGACGCAACTGGGACTTGGATAGACGAACTGCCGTTCACGCCCGAAAGGGTACTGAGGGCCTTGGGCAAGATCTGATGAATGGAAGACCAAGGTGGCGCGGGGAGACGCGCCCGCTGGACGACACTGCGCGGAAGGACGCGGAAGGCTCTTTCATACGGCTGGCCCGCGGGTACACACATTTCGAGATGCCTACGTCGCCGCGTGCGCGGCATGTGGTTCTGATTCACGGCTTCTCCGTTCCCTACTTCATATGGGATCCGACGTTTCCCGCTCTTGTCAAGGCGGGCCATTGCCCCATCCGCTACGATCTGTACGGGCGAGGCTACTCGGAACGCCCCCGCCTCGCCTACGGTATCGACCTTTTCGTGCAGCAGCTAGATCAGCTGGTCGGAGCTCTGGGTCTGACAAGTGTTGACCTGGTCGCGCTCTCGATGGGCGCTCCAATCGCAGCGGCGTTCACGGTGTTATACCCAACGCGTGTCCGTAAACTCGTGCTGATAGCCCCGACCGGTGTGCACCCGGTGGACCTTGGCCGGCTTTACAGCCTGGCAATCCTGCCAGGCATCAGTGATCTCGTCTTCCGCTGCGCGGGAAACGAATATATGCTGGGCAGTATTGCCCGGGATTTCTTCGATCCCTCACTGGTAGACATCTTCCGCGAGCGATATCGGATTCAAATGGAATTCCACGGCTTCCGGCGGGCGATTCTGTCATCTGTTCGAAATCACATGCTAGGCAGCTTCTCAGAGACCTACTTGAGTTTGGGAAAGCTTGGCAAACCCACCCTGCTGATCTGGGGTCAGAACGATACGACCGTCCCTTTTGAGCACAGCCGGACGCTACTCCAGTTGCTGCCTGATGCGGAACTGGTGGCGCTTCCCCACTGCGGGCACGTCCCCCACTTCGAGCGCCCTGATCTGGTAAATCCTCCCTTGGTCGCTTTCCTGGACTGAAGCCCCATGCACAGGCTGGTATCTATCTTGGCAGCGCACAAGTACAAGATCGCCGTGTTTGCGCTGCTGACAAGCGCCTCCATCGTCTGCCTGTCCCTGGTGACGGCCCGGGTCGCATACAGCGACTCCCGCCGGTATACAAGCCTGGTGTGGAACCTCTTCCTGGCCTGGATACCGTTCATTCTGGCCTTCCTGGCATATGCCCTTTCCTGGAGCCGGGCGTTGATGTACCTGGTGATTCCAGCATTTGCGTTCCTGTGGCTCATATTCTTTCCGAATGCTCCCTATATCCTTACGGACTTGCAACATCTTGGCGACCGCGTCAGCAACGTGCCCCTGTGGTATGACGTGATCATGCTGATCTGGTTCTCGTGGACCGGCATGCTGCTGGGAGTGGTTTCGCTAAATCTGATGCAGGAGATCATCCTGCGCCAGCTGGGGCGCCTTTTCAGCTGGGTCTTCGTCATTGCCGTGGCGGGTCTTACGAGCGTTGGGCTCTATCTGGGCCGCTTCGTAAGACTGAACAGCTGGGACATCCTCCAGGATCCCAGCGGAACGGCCTCGGACGTCTTCTCTTGGCTTCTCGATCCGAGCCTGCGGTCGGCAGGTTTCCTGGCGCTGTACACCGGCTTTTTTGTCTTCGTTTATCTGACCGTACACGTCTTCGGCCGGATCCTGCAAGAAGGTTCCGGCAGGCCCTGATGCCAGCGTTGGTCCTGATCCGTGGCGCGGGCGATCTGGCCAGCGGCGTCGCCGTTCGACTTCACCGGGCCGGGCTGCGCGTGGTGATGACTGAGCTTGCGCGCCCCCGGGCCGTGAGGCGAACCGTTGCGTTCGCCGAGGCAATCTACGAAGGCAGCGTGATGGTCGAGGGCATCCTCGGGCGCAGGGCTTCCCACCCCGAGGAAGCGCTGCGGATACTGAAGCTGGTTGAAACTCGCGAAGTGCCCGTGCTGGCGGACCCCGATTGCCTGTCCGCTTCTCTTTTCCGTCCCTTGGTGATCGTCGACGCGCGAATGAGCAAGGTGCCGCCGGAACCTTTGACCTACTCCGCCGAGCTGCTCATAGGCCTGGGTCCGGGGTTCAGCGCTCCGCAGGACTGCGATGCTGTCGTGGAAACCGAACGCGGACACACTTTGGGCCGCGTGATTTTCGACGGATCCGCCCATCCGGACTCGAAGCTTCCAGAGGGTGATGCACGCCGCATTCTCCGGGCACCGGTGGATGGCTTGTTCCGGTCTGCAGCCCACATTGGACAACACTTTGAGCAGGGCCAGATGATCGCCACGATTGATGATCGCCCGATCTTGGCCCCGTTCGTTGGGGTACTGCGCGGCCTGTTGCGGGCAGAGACGCCGGTTCACGCAGGCATGAAGGTTGGCGATATCGATGCAAGGGACGATGCAAGCCTGTGCAGGCTGGTGTCGGACAAGTCCCTGGCAGTTGGCGGCGGCGTGCTCGAGGCCATTCTGACGCGCCCGGAGGTTCGGTCCAAGCTATGGGTCTGAGCCTTGGCACTGCCCTCAGGCTGGTGCCCAGAGAGGGAGCTCGTGCAGCAGACCCCAGCCGGCTTGGCGTGACCGTGGCGTTTGCCGGAGCGGGAGGAAAGACCACGTGCATGTTCAGCCTGGCACGCGAATTGGCGAGCCCCTGCCTCTTGACCACCACGACGCATTTGGGGGAGTGGCAGCTCGGTCAGGCAGATCGACACATCATGGCGCAGACCGCCCACGATCTCGTGCAGCTCGGCGACTCGCACGTGACCGTGGTGACGGGCCCCAGGAACGCGGATGGACGCATGTCGGCGGTTTCCCCCGAGACGCTTGATGGCCTGAGACGCTCCTCCCTGGCGAATTCCTGGCCGCTCTTGATCGAGGCGGATGGCGCGCGCCAGCGGCCCCTCAAGGCAGCAGGACCCAACGAGCCCCAAGTGCCTCCATTTGCAGAACTGGTCGTGGTGATTGCCGGCATGAGCGGCCTGGGAAGACAGCTTGACTCGCAAACCGTGCATCGAGCGGAAAGATTTGCCGAGCTTTCGGGGCTGCGGCTCGGGGAGCGAGTGACCGGACAAGCCATTCTTCAGGTACTGGGAGACGGCCGGGGCGGGCTGGCCGGCATTCCCAATCGAGCGCGTCGTCTGCTGGTGTTGAACCAGGCCGAGACGGCCCAAGCCCAGGCAGTCGCAAGTGGATTGGCGACGTCGCTCTTGCCCACCTATGACGCAGTCATCGTGGCGACAGCGCAAACCAACCATGTGCACGCTCTTCACGAGCGCAGCGCGGGGATCGTTCTGGCGGGGGGCGCGGCGACACGCTTTGGCACACCCAAGCAGCTGCTGGCTTGGCGAGGTGAACCCCTGGTTCGGGTGGCGGCCCTGGCCGCTATCCGGGCTGGCCTTGCGCCCGTGATCGTGGTGGTCGGCGCTCACGCGGATCAGGTTGAGCGCGCCGTGAGCGATCTTCCACTTGCGGTGGTATGGAATACGAACTGGGGAGAGGGCCAGGCGTCTTCGCTCCGAACGGGCCTGAACGCGTGTCCGGCCTCGATTGGATCAGCGGTGTTTCTGCTTGCAGATCAGCCACTCGTCACGCAGGAGGTGATTCGAGCGCTCGTGGCCGCCCACGCCACCGAGGCCGCAGCCATCGTTGCCCCGCTGATCGACGAAGGCCGACGAGGCAATCCGGTCCTCTTTGACCGCGAGACCTTTCCCGCTCTGCGGGATCTGCGCGGGGACGCCGGCGGCCGAGCCATCTTCGCCCGCCACAAGGTGCACTACATGCCCTGGCACGATGTGGGAATCTCCCGCGATATTGACACCCCCGAGGACTATCGCAGCCTGCTGAAATCCGACCGAGCATGATCGCCGCCATCGTCCTGGCCGCTGGATTCTCGCGCCGGATGGGCTCGCCGAAGTTGGCGCTCCCATGGGGTAGCACCACCGTATTGGGTCAGGTGCTGCAGGTTCTGCGGGCAGCGGGCGTCGATGAGACGATCGCCGTGACCGGGGCGGAGCGCAAAGTCGTGGAGGCCATTTGCGCAACAGAGGCCACCAGGACAGTGCTCAATCCGCTCTATCAGACCGGTGACATGCTCTCTTCCCTGCAGGCCGGCCTGCGAGCCCTGGCCCCAACAACGCCGGCGGCCCTGGTCGTTCTCGGTGATCAACCCAGGATACAGGCAGCTGTGGTGCAGGCGGTCATGCAG
>DATIPW010000374.1:0-4109 GCA_035471605.1 Anaerolineales bacterium
GTACCCGGGCAACAAGCTGGATCCAGCTGCCATTGCGGATCCGAACAATCCAAACATCAAAACCGGCACCTTCCTGGTCATTCCCGGGGGCGCGTACCAATACCACACGCCCGGCCAGGTTCCCCTGGGCATCACCAGGACCAATCCGGCCTCCGCGCAGGTGGGCGGTGCCGGCGCATGTCCGCCAATCACGGGCGGGACCATCGGCTACGGTGCGTTCGTGTACCCCACGGATCGGCACCATCTCTCGGGCTTCGACTATTCGATCAAGAGCAACCATCTCGGGATCGATCTGGCGGCGGAATTGGGGGACAACATCTATGCTTCCGACGGCGGCGTGGTGGTATACGCGGGCGCCAACTCCTACGGCTACGGAAACATGATCATGATCGACCACGGCACGGGTTTCCAGACACTGTATGCACATTTGAGCGCCATCTTTACCAGTTGCGGCCTGAATGTGGCGCAGGGAGAGACGATCGGCTCCGCGGGCAGTACGGGACGGTCCAGCGGTGCGCATCTGCATTTCGAGGTGCGGACCTTGAGCAATGTAATAAGCCCGTGGGATGTGCTGCCCGCCCCCTGATCCGGATTGCTGGGTCGGTTCCCGCCCGCACGACTTCCGGGGGAAAGGCGGCGCGTGCTATAATGACGGCGCCTGGGGCGCGTAGCTCAGCTGGTTAGAGCGCATGTATCACACACATGAGGTCGGGGGTTCGAGTCCCTCCGCGCCCACAAGAGACCGACATAGGGGTTGAGTTGTCCCGGCACCGTCATATCGCCCAGATATGGCGGTGTTCTTGATTCTGCCCGAGAGGTGCTGGGTTGGTAGGACAACCTGCAACCCGAGCGCGACTTGGTGCAAAAGTGCTGCCGGAATGCCGGGGCAGTATAATCTCGCATCTCATGACGAACCGCTCTAACGAAATGTGGAAACGCGACCTGCGTGCGGACGGCGGTGTTCGAGATGCGGCCCTGGCAGACCTGCGAGAAGTCATCCAGCGGGGATTGCCCTACGCGCTCTCCCGCTGGGTGTCCCCGGACGACCCACTATTCGCGCCCTTGGTGGAAGAGGTCACTCAGGACACACTGATCCGCACTCTGGATCAACTTGATTCATTCGAAGGCCGAAGTCTGTTCACGACCTGGGTCCAGAAAATCGCGGTTCGTATCGCACTCACCGAATTGCGGCGCAAGCGGTGGCACGATGCCTCCTTGGACGAGATGCTGGAGGGTGAGGGCGCGGCTCCGCCAGCTCGACTTGTCACAGATAGAGCTCCAGGGCCGGACAAGATCTCGGAGCAGCGAGAGATGGTCAGCCATATTCGCCGCATCCTGGAGAAGGAACTCACTCCGAAGCAGCGTGAGGCTCTGTTGTTGCTGGGAGTCAGGCAGGTACCCCTGGAGGAGGCCGCCAAGCAACTGCGAACCAACCGAAATGCTTTGTACAAGCTGCTTCACGACGCGCGCTTGCGCCTGAAACGCCGGCTGAAGAATGAAGGCTTGAGCGCACAGGAGGTTCTGGCAGCATTTGAGCATCCGGAGTGAACCGAGGCAGCGGTAAGATTCTTCTTGCGTCGTGCGTCAACGGAGTGGTCCACCATGAAACAGCTATTTGAAGGGCTAGCCGGCCACTTTCGCAGGAACCCAGAAGCCTTGCCGGATGAGGTGGTTCAGGGCGCCCTACGACTGCTAGAGTCGGTGCGGGTCCAGGAAATGCCTTGCAGCGAGGTTTTTGCCCGGCTGGATGAGTACGTGGAGCGGGAGCTTAGAGATCACGAGGCGGCCCGGGTGATGCCCTTGCTGCGGGAGCACCTTGACATGTGCCCCGACTGCTGCGAGGAGTTTGAGGCGCTGCTCACGGCACTCGAAGGTTCGACGCGGACGGAGCCGGTGGACTAAACAGCAGAGCAATTCATGCGGAGCCAGGCTTCGGGCAGGTGGGGCACCAGTCGGGGCAGTTGAGACGGGTGCACCGCAGCATGCCCTACCAGAGGACTTGCGGTTCTGTCCCGCATGTGCTATTTTCTCCTTCGCGCGGAACATGGAGAGGGCCAAGGCACGCCGGACCGCCAGCGGAGCGGCAGCGGAGGCACCTGGGGCGCGACGGACAGTCAGAGACGTGGCGCAGAGCCAGGCGTGGTCACCAGGGCCCCAGGAGCAGGATGACGCTGTTTCGATGCTTCCTTGCCGTGGAACTGCCTTCTGCCATGCAGGATGCGATCCGTGCCGCGACCGTCGGTATCCGAGCGGCCTTGGGACCCGACTTGGTACGGTGGGTAGCGCTGCGCAATGTTCACCTAACACTCAAATTCCTGGGAGACACGGCACCCTCCGGGATCGAGTTGATCCGGGCAGCGCTGGATGCCGCGGTGCCACACTACAAGACCTTCGATGTAGCCGTGCAGGATGTTGGGGCCTTTCCGAACGGCCGCCGACCGCGCGTGCTTTGGTTTGGCCTCGACGCTCCGCCACCCCTGATATCGCTACAGCGCGAATTGGACCTTGCGACGGCCCGACTTGGGTACAGCTTGGAGGAACGTGGGTTCTCGCCGCATCTTACGATCGGCCGCGTGCGACAACCGGCGGGGGCAGCCGACTTGCAGAAGATCCGCGAGGTCCTCGGCCACAACAGGTCCGTCGGTGAGTTGGGCACTTTCAGTGTCGGTGCGGTGCATCTGTTCAAGAGCGAACTCCTGCCCGCCGGATCTGTCCACACAAAGCTCTGCACAGCGCAGCTGGCGCCCGGTTGAATGCAGTTTCCGCTGGGCCCCATCGGGAAGTGCACATTCTGCCGTGGTCGCACCTAACCACCGCACGTCGTCACGCCCTACTCCGCGAGGTGATTCCTGACAGCTCTGCAACTTGCTCACAGCATTGTCGAATCGCTTGAATCCAAAAAGGGCGAAGATATCCTGCTCCTAGATATCAAGGATGTCGCCTCATTCACAGACTATTTTGTGTTGTGCACGGGCACCAGCGATCGGATGCTGGATGCTCTGGCGGAAGCAACGCTCGACACGGCGCACAAGCTGCACCGCAAGCACGGGCGAAGGCAAGGTGAGGCACGCGAAGGCTGGGTCGTCGTCGACTACGGCGACGTGGTGGTACACCTGTTCTCACGTGATCAGCGCGAATACTACGGCTTGGAGCAATTCTGGCAGGACGGCAAGGTGCTGCTCAAGCTACAGTGATAGCCGAGCCCGAGTTTCCCTCGGGGGCTTGCGAGGCACGGAGCGGGGGGCCGAACCGCGCGGGTTCACCCCTCAAAAATCCACCCATCTACAGAGCGCGACCATTGGACAAGCTCATCCTGGTTAAACCACAGGGCGACTTCGGCCTCGCCATTGGCTGCCGAATCCGAGGCGTGCGTCAGATTGCGCCCAACCTCCAACGCGAAATCATGGCGAACCGTTCCGGGTGCGGCCTCCGTCGGACGAGTTGAACCCATGGTCTGACGGACCGCCACGATCGCGGCCGGGCCCTCCCAGACCATGGCCATCACCGGCGCGGAGGTAATGTACGTAATCAGCCCATCATAGAAGGGCTTGCCCTTGTGGACGGCATAATGTCGTTCCGCCAATTCGCGGCCCACCGTCATAAACTTCGCCGCCACAATCCGCAGGCCCCGGCGCTCCAGACGCGAAGTGATCTCACCCACCAGTCCACGCTGCACGCCATCCGGCTTCACCAAAACCAAGGTGCGTTCCACAAGCCCTCCCGTGAAGTAATCCAGAACGCTGGGGCCACCCAGGGGTCGCCCCGGGGTGATTATCGCAAGAGCTCTTCCGCCTTGGTGTATGAATCCAAGGCCTCTTGAATGCGGTTTGCCCTAATGTAGGCATCGCCGAGTGCCTGCCAAATCGACACCTCGACTGGATGTCGATGCAGTGCCTCCCGCAAGTCGCGGCTGATCTCCTCCAGGAATTTCCCCTTGCGGATGAGTTTGCCGTATATCTCCAGCGCAACGGCCAGGTTGCCGCGCTCCAGCTCGGCTTTTGCACCACCGAGGGACGGCGCGCCTGCCGGCGAGGTTTCTGGAACGGGAGGATTTCCCAGGGGAATGGGCTCACGCAAGGGTTGCGCGGGCTCGGGCGCGTTGCCGGCGG
>DATIPW010000375.1:0-9150 GCA_035471605.1 Anaerolineales bacterium
CTGCTTCTGCGCCTTTTCCTGGGAAACGTGGTGGAGCTTCCGGCAGCCGAAGTGAACGTGGAGATTCCCGAGAGTCTCAGAGAGTATGCGCTCCTGAAGGAGACTGTGGTGCTTGTCGGGCAGGGAGACTACTTTGAGATCTGGGCGCCAGAACTTTGGACCCAGCAGGAGGCGGAGCTGCGCAACTCCGAGGCCAATGCCTCGCGCTTCGCCACCCTGGCGCTCGGGAGGCGCGAGGTGCCGGGATCCCAGGTGCGGCAAACCACTGCCAAGATGCCTTTCGATCCGCTTCACTAGACAGGGTGCAGACATGAAAAAGATACGCATTCTCGTTGTGGAAGACCAGAACGTAGTCCGAGAGGGCCTGGTTGCCATCCTGAACTTCCAGGCGGACATGGAGGTTGTGGGCGAGGCGGAGGATGGGATCCGCGCGGTGGAAGTGGCCCGCAAGACCAGACCGACGGTGGTGCTGCTGGACATGGTGATGCCGCGGCAGGACGGACTGCTGACCATTCCGAAGCTCAAGCTGGCCGTTCCTGAAGCGCGCATCCTAGTGCTTTCCAGTTTCGCGGAAAGCGACCGCGTTTTCCGGGCGATCAAGGCCGGGGCGATGGGCTACATGTTGAAGGACTCGACGCGGGTGCAATTGCTGCAGGCGATCCGCGAGATTGCATCCGGCGTGGCCCAGCTGCAGCCTTCGATGGCGATGCGGATCTTCCATGAATTCGACCGGCCCGCCGAGGGGTCAGTGATGAACCCCTCGCTGACACGCCGCGAGTTGGAAGCCCTGCGGCTGATCGCGCGCGGCTACAGCAACCAGGAGATCGCCACCAGCCTGGTGGTGCACGAGCGCACGATCGCCAAGTATGTAAGCAACATCCTTAACAAACTGCATGTCTCGAACCGCACGCAGGCCGCCCTGTACGCGATCCGCGAAGGACTGGCGGCTGCTGCAGACTGATGCTCAGCCGAGTGGGGACTGCGCCCGCAGGGTGACGTCCCAGAGGGAACCATGAACAGCTTGGACTACATCGTGGCGAACGATTTCGATCGAGCGTGGCTCAACTTTGAGCTGGACCTGCCCCTAAAGCCGGGGAAGAATGGCCAACCCAATCCGTTCTACATCAACCGGCCCGGCAACCCGATCGCGGAGCTGACCGACGCGCTGTTGGCACCCTTCTACCGGCCCCCGAAATTCTTCTTCTCGGGCCACCGCGGCTGCGGGAAATCGACGGAGCTGCTGCACCTGCTGAGTCATCCGGATATCGCGCGCAAGTACTGGCCGATCAACTTCAGCATCCGGGAAGAGGCCGACATCATCGACATCGACTATCGCGACGTGCTCCTGGCAATCGGAGGCAGGCTGTTCCGGGAGTACCGCAAAAAGGGCGGCGCGCTGCCCGAACAGCTGCTAAAGGAACTGGACGGCTGGAAGGGAAAGGTGGAGAAGCATGTCTCGACGATCCTGGAAGGCCGGCAATCCCGGGAAATGAGTTCCGGGATCGATGCCTTCTTCGTAAATGCGGGCATGAAGATGAAATTGGAGCCGGCTACCCGGGTGGAACTCAGGCAGGTGGTCGAGACCGATATAACGGGATTGATCTCGCTGATCAACCACATTGCCACAGCCATCTACAGCCGGGAGCGCCGCATACCCCTGGTCCTGATCGACGACATGGACAAGCCGGATATCGAGAAGGCGCGCGAGATCTTCCACAACCGGCGTGAGATCATGATGCAGCCCAATTGCGCGATTGTCTACACGGTGTCGAGCGCGCTCTTCTACAGCAAGGAATTCGAGGCGATCCGCGATCAGGCGGTGTTCCTGCAGAACATCTACCTGCACCCGCCGGGGCAGCCTCAGGTGCAGCACAAGAGCGGGTACGACACCCTGAGCAAGTTCGTCCAAGTCAGGATGGCGCCGGGACTGATTGAGCCGGCAGCGCTGGAGGCGGCGATCAGTTACAGCGGCGGGATCTTCCGTGAGATGGCGAGGATCATGCGTACGGCCATCGGGCGAGCCCGACGACGACGCGCGGGCAGGCTGGACGCCGCAGACGTGGAATGGGCAGCGACGGAGATCCGAAACGAGTACCGCAGGATCCTGGACAAGGACGACCTCAAGCTGCTGAAGAAGGTCTCGGAAAACAACCGCATGGAATACAACGAGCGCCTGCGACCCCTGCTGCAACTGCTGGCACTGCTTGAGTACCGGGACGGTGACAATTGGTGCGATGTGCATCCTGTGCTGAGGAAGCTGCTCGATGAATAGTCCGGCACGAAAGGCTTCCGGGCCCGGGACCGGCTTCGACGAACGGCTCGAGATCCTGCTACAGGAGCTGGAGCTGGCGGTGAAGTGGCAGCGTCCATGCCTGGTGCTGGTGGTGTACAGCTCCGAACACGTGCGCGCGGAAGTTGAAGCGGCACTGAGGAATCAGCTGGTGGAACTGGGGCAGAAGAGCATCCACCTGAGCGTCAAGAACCGCAATCCCGAGGAGCCGGCACCTTTTTTCCGTGAGTTCAAGGACCCGGGACATTCGGTGTTCCTGATCGATGGATTGCGGTGGGGTGGAGGCAACGAGCAGAGCCCCTACGCCACGGTGAGCCTGCAGCGGGAATACTTCGTGGAACGCCAGATCCGGACGCTTTTCTGGGTGACCCCGAACGAGATGCGCAGCTTGATGCAGGCGGTGCCCGATTTCTGGGCCTATCGTCATCGGGTGATCGAATTCCTGGAGGCCCCCAAGCCCGAGCAGGTGATCCAGGAAGCGCTGGAATCAGCCTGGCAGGGGACAGGTGAGTATGCGACAGAAGATGGCGACACAGACGCGAAGATCTCGCTGCGAGAGTCGATGCTGACGACGCTGCCCGAAGGGGAGGAGGCGCGTGCCACGCGTGGGCACCTGCTGCTTACACTGGCAGTGTTGAACTGGCGCCGGGGCGGCTTCGAGCAGGCGAGTGAGCAGCTGCAGGAGGCGCTTCAGATCGCGAGCCAGACAGGGGACAACTGGTTTGAGGCCGAGTGCTTCAATGCCCTGGCCTTGATCCATGGCAGCACCGGAAGAACGGATGAGGCCATTGATGCCTACAAGCAGGCCATAGAACTGGCTCCGGATCAGATCTTTGTATGGAACAACCTGGGCAACCTGTGCGCCAAAGCGGGGCGAAACGACGAGGCGATGGTCGCCTTCCGCAAGGCGCTGGAGGGCAACGCGCGGGACCCGATTGCATGGAACGGCCTGGCCAACGCGCATTTCCGGCTGGGTTACATGGATGATGCGATTGCAGCCTATCGCAAGTCACTGCAGTACACCCCGACATTTGCCCAACCGTGGTGCGGCCTGGGAGACGTGTATGCAAGCACCGGCCGAGTGGACGAGGCGCTCAAGTGCTATCACAAGGCGATTGAGCTGAACAAGGACTACGTCGCACCCTGGATGCGATTGGGAGTTCTGTACTCCAGGCAGGAGAGAACCCGCGACGCAGCGCGGGCATACCGGAAAGCCCTGGAGCTCGACGAGAAGAACAGCCAGGCATGGAACGAGCTTGGCAGCATCGAGATGAAGTCGCAGTCCTATGCGCAGGCGGCGTCGGCATTTGCCAAGGCCATAGACCTGGACCGTGGGAACGGTTGGGCCTACAGCAACCTGGCGTGTGCCTACATGCAGCAGGGCAAGAGCAAGGAAGGTGTCTCGCTGTTGCTGCGCAGCATCGAGCTGCTCGACAACGACAGTGACAAGGCGGTCTCCTGGAATCGACTTGCGGACCTGTACCGCCAGCTAAGCGACTACGACAACGCGGTTGCAGCCTACCAGATGGCCGACAAGCTGCGGACGGGCGGAGCTGGAGGCAGCATGAAGCCTGCCGCAGGAGCCGCGGCAGCCGAAGACACGACGCCTCCGGCGTCCCCGGAGCTGGAGCAAGTCTCGTGGGCCATGGCAGCCGGAGGAGACACGCCGCCGTCCGCGGCCGACGGTCCGACCGAGGACGCGGAGGCTTTGGAGACTGCACCAACGGATGATGCGGCGGACGCGCCCGCATGGATCTTCGCGAAGACAGGGTATAGCGAGCCGGCGGGTGCACACAGCGCCGGGTCGGTGACGGTCGGGCTGAGGGCACAAGGCAAAGAGGCAACCATGATCTCAAAGACGAAGTCCGAAAGCGCGCCGGGCGCCAGTCCTGTCTTGCGGAAAAGCCCAGCGGTTGAGGCAGATGCGGGAGCGGTCGCGCAGGACGTTGAGGATTGGATCGCCCAGGGGAACGCGCACTTCAGCGAGGGGGATCTGGAGAACGCGATTGCCGCGTACAACCAGGCCATTCAGGCGGATCCCGCCTGCGGCATACCGTACAGCAACCTGGCGTTGGCCTACGTGACTCAGGGGCAGTTTGCTGAAGCGATCCTGCTGTACCAGAAGAGCATCGAGCTGCTTGAGTCCGACAGGGACAAGGCGCTCTCCTGGAATGGGCTGGGGAATGCCTACCGATGCGTAGACGACTATGCCAATGCCGTGGCAGCCTATCAGCGTGCGGCAGAGCTGGATCCCGAGACCAGCGGCATCCGAGATCAGGCGGGAAGCCCCCCCTCGCAGACCTCAGGGCGCAGCGCCAGCGGCTGGAACGACCTGGGCGAGCTGCTGCTGAAGACCGGAGCGCTGGAGAAGGCCACCGAGGCCTTCCAGAGCGCAATCGAAATGGATCCGAGCTTCGGCCCGGCCTACAACAATCTGGCGCGCACCAAGTCTGCCGAAGGCAAGTACGCGGAAGCGATTCCCTGTTTCGAGCGAAGCATTGCGCTGCTGGAGGATAACAAGCAGAAGGCCGATGCCTGGAATGGGCTGGGCAATGCCTACCGGAAACTCAACGACTACAACTCGGCGATCAACGCATATCAGAAGGCCGTGGTGCTGGTGGACGAGGGCGTGGACCTGCTTACCCGGACGCGCTTCAGCCTGCTGAGCAATGTACTTGCCGGTTCGTGAGCAGAGCCAGCGGTATCCACACGGAGGCGCATATGAGCAGCTACGAATTCTGGGATGAGCTCGGCAAGATCTTCAATGCCGTTGTGGCTTACCAGGAAAAGAATATTGAGTTTAACAGGCGATTCATCAGCCCTTGGATCCGGCTCGGCAACGTTTTCGAGAAGCAGGACCGGAACAAGGAAGCGGTCGAGGCCTACCAGCGGGCGATTGAGATGGACAGCGCCAATCCCCAGAACTGGTTCGAGCTGGGCAATATCCATTTCAAGATGGAGAATCATACGGAGGCGGTAAGCGCCTTCAACCGGGCCCTCGAGCTGGATCCGGGCTTTGGCTGGGCGTACAGCAACCTGGGCCTGACGTTGACAAAGGTTGGGGAAATCCAACAGGCGGTGGAGCTGTATCAGCGAGCGATCGAGCTGCTCCAGGATCCCAAGGACAAAGCCGTCACCTGGAACAGGCTGGGCAACGCCTACCGCAAACTCAACCAGTACGAGCAGGCACTGGAGGCCTTTCACAGGGCAGACGAGCTGGATCTTGACAACGCGGGCTTCCGCGACAGCCTAGACGAGGTAGCTGAAGGCCCAACGCTGATGCGAGCAGAGCCTGATGGCAAGAACCCAGCCTCTGCGCCCGCAAAACTGAGCCCGATCGAGCTGATCGTAGCCGAGAATCGTGCAGCCGAAGCCAAGTCTGCGACGGCTCAGGAATCGACGGGCGAGGGATCAGAGGCGGCTGATGGCGACTTCGAGTTCCAGCGAAAAGTGGACAAAAGGACCTCAGCCTTGCCGTGGGAGGGCCAACCTGAGGGCGCGGCGCAGGGGCCCGAAATCGAAGCCCAAGTTGGGACGGGGATCAGCGGCGCCGGAGCCCCGAAAGATGAAACGCTGGCGGCGGCCATGGGCAGCAACACTGAGACTTTCACTCAGACGCTGCCGATCTCGCCAACAGGGATGGAGAGCCGCGGGCCGAACCAGTCTTCGGTTGGGGAGGAGACGGGGATGGCCGACGAGACCACGCAGTTCTCGGAGGTCGTCACCTCTGAGGACGTCCCCGTGGCAGACGGATCAGGCCTGGCCGGGCAGATGGATGCCGAGATGACTTCGTTTGCCCTGGAGGAAGCGGAGGAAACGGCGGCTGGGGCTGGGCAGGAGGCAGAACGTGACAGCGACGGACAGCCGGATGGGTTGGATGCCTCCCAGCGCGCGGCATACGAAGAATACCTGAGGGACACGCGCGAGGCCGTGCCGGGGCTGGACTCTGGAGATGGCGAGGAGAGCGAACTCCCCGGCAGCCCCGAACCCGCAGCCAAGCTGGATCAGTCGGGCGATCTTCAGATCGAGATGGACACGAAGAACGCCCACGTCTGGAACGAACTGGGCAACATGTACTTCAATAGCTCGGCCTACGACGACGCGATCGTGGCCTACAGCAAGGCGATTGAGCTCGACCGATGGTTTGCCTGGCCCTACAGCAACCTTGCACTGACCTATGTGCAAAAGGGCCGTTTCGCAGAGGCGATCCTGCTGTACCAGCGCAGCATCGATCTGTTCAGCAGCGACAAGGACAAGGCCGTTTCGTGGAACCGGCTGGGCAACGTATACCGGAGGCTGAACGACTACGAGAATTCAATTGCCGCCTATCAGCGGGCCGACGGGCTTGATCCCGACAACTCGACTCTGTCCATGCAGTCGCGATTCAGTCTGCTGGGCAACTACGCGACGGAGCAGACACCCAGCTACGCGGCGTAGCGGAGGACTCGATGAGCGAGCATGAACTGTGGAATGAACTGGGCAATCTGTACTTCCTCTCCGGGCAGTATCAGCAGGCGATGCATGCGTACAGGCGGTCGATCGAGCTGGACCGCAACTATGGCAGACCGTACAGCAACCTGGCGCTGACGTACGTGCAACAAGGCAAGTACGATGAGGCGATCGACCTGTACCGGCGAAGCATAGAGCTGCTGGCTGAGGATAAGGAGAAGGCGCTCACCTACAACCGACTCGGGAACGTCTTCCGGCACGTGAAGGACTACCAACAGGCGGTAGTAGCCTACCGAAGCGCAGATGCCCTTGATCCGGAGAGCGAGGATGGCAGCGAACGCCCGGGATGGGCAACGGCGCCGGCGCAAGAGAAACGCCCCGATCCCCCGGTTGCGGGAGAGACGCCCTTGGCCATCGATGAGCCTTTCCCGTACGCGAAAAGTGAAGTGAATTCTGGAGCCGGGATGGAGACGGATAGCGGGTCGACATCCACATGGGCGCCTTTCGATCCGAGCCTGTTCCAAGAAAGCAGCTTCAGCGCACCGGAAGCCGGGACCCTGACCACCTGGGGGGCTCCCAACACGGAGTCTGAGGAGGTGGGCGGGTACTGGCCGCCGGAGCCTGGCAAGGAGGAGTACTTCACCGAATTCGAGGAGGAGGATCGATCAGGATGGCCGCCAGCTCCCGAAGACAGGCCCATGGACGAGCTGGAGTACTCGCTTGAAGCCGTGGATCTGGCGGCGGAGATAGAGGAGCCCCCGGCTGCTCCCGAGCCAGCCGAGGGGGCGAGGATCTTTGAGGAGGCTGGGGCGGCTGCGGCCGAGCCCAAACGAAGCGGGGCTGCACAAGGTGCCTCAGCGATGGATCTGCAGCCGGCAATGAGCGAGAGACGGACATCCCTGCCTGCCGCCCAGCGCGGCAACGGTGCCAGCGCCGCACTGGATATTGAGATCGACGAGCGGCAGAGGCCGGAACTCCCCGCGGTAGAAGCGCACGCTGGTCAGCTGGCTGCAAGCAAGAAAGACGAGCGGGCAGCGAACCCCGTGCAAGCTGCGCCTGAGGCGACTGGAGCCGGCCGCGGCCCGGTGGATCCCCAGCGGGACGCGGAGGAGCTACGCGAAATTCAGGCGGGGCTGGCCAAGTTCAAACGGGTGACAGAGCTGAATCCGAAGAACGCCCGCGCCTGGGACACACTCGGTAACCTGTACAAGTCGGCGGGCCAATACCGGGAGGCCCTGCTCGCGTACCAGCAGGCGATTGAAAACGATCCTTCCCGGGCGCTGTACCACCATCACATGGGGCTGGTATTTGCCTGCGAAGGAAGGACGGATGAGGCGATCGAGGCGTTCCAGCGGGTGATCCAACTGGATCCGGATCACGCGCTGGCACACGCGGCCCTCGGAGGATACTACCGGAAGAAGGGGCTTGAAGAACTGGCCCAGAAACATGTAGGCATAGCTATGAAAAACATCTTTGACAGCGAAAACGAATACAACCGGGCATGCCTTGCAGCGATATGCGGTAACACCGACCAGGCTCTGGAGCTCCTTCGAGTTGCCCTGAGGAACAAGCAGACCTACGTCGATTGGATCCTGCGCGATCCGGACCTGGATTTCATTCGACAGGATCCACGGTTCAAGCAGCTGATCTCGGACTACGCTCGCTAGCCGTTGGCTGGACAGACAAAAGCGGACAACTTCATGTTGTCCGCTTTTGTGATTTCGGAAACCTGGGGAACGTTGGGGCGCCGTGCGGCGCGACCGGTCAGCCCCGAATCATGGTAAGCAGCATCTTGAAGCGAGAGAGAGCGCTCAGGGAATGCGGAACGCCTGCCGGCATCAAGATGCTGTCCCCCGCCTGCAGCTCAAAAGGCTGGGCGGCGATGCGGACCCGGGCCGTGCCTTCCAAGACGTGCACGAGAGCCTGGAAAGGGGCCGTATGCTCGGCAAGTTCCTGCCCGGAGTCAAAAGCGAAGAGAGTAACGTTGCCGGCCTCTGACTTGGAGATCTGACGGCTGACGACTGCGCCGGGCTGATAGTCCACCAATTCGACAAGGCGCAGGACTTGAGTCGTGGGTGAGCCAGACATGTCATCTCCCGGGAAGCGGCCCGCGATTACCTGATCTCAATTGAGTAGGCGGCCGGCAGGCGCGTGAATCGCTGGGTCCCCGTAACCACCAGCACGGCTTGTTCCCCCGAGCGCAGCGAGATGGGAATTGCGGCCGTCTGATCCTGGCCCACAGGGATGTACTCAACCGTGGTGCCCGTTCGCGACAAAGTGATTAGGGCGAGGCGGAAGGTCTGCGGCAGGACGTTCTCTATGCGGGCGAATCCGGCCGGACTCCAGCCCCCGTCGCCAGCCTCGAAGCCCTCGCTGTAGCCGGCGGCTTCGATGGCCAGATCGTCCAGGAG
>DATIPW010000376.1:0-1578 GCA_035471605.1 Anaerolineales bacterium
GCCTCCAAGCTGGACCTCCAGTCCATCTACGAGCTCGTGTGCGAGCAGATCCGGGAGACCTTCGGCGCCGAAACAGCCTATATCGCGATCCTTGACCCGGAGCGAAAGGAGTTCCGGGTCCCCTACTACGTGGACCAAGGCGAGCACTTGCCCAGCCGTCGCTTGGTGGTTCGCGACGCAGCGATCCCGCTGGGCCAGGGGCTTACCTCCAAGGTGTACGAGACTGGCCAGCCGTTACTGCTGAGGACGCGCGAGGAGCAAGAGGGGGCACTGCACTACCAATATTCCGATGCCTCGCAGGATCTAAACGAATCCTATCTGGGCGTACCCATCGTGGCCGGAGGGGCAGTCACCGGTGTGCTGAGCGTACAGAGCCACAGGCAGTCGGCGTACGGCGCGCCTCATGCGCAGCTGTTGTCCACGTTGGCCGGCTCGATGAGCGCTGCCCTGGAGAACGCCCGCTTGTTTGATGAGACCCAGCGGCTGCTGAAAGAGACCGAGCAGCGCGCCGCGGAACTGGCAGTGATCAACAGCGTCCAGGCGGGCATGGCGTCCAAGACCGACATGCAAGGCATCTACGAACTGGTGGGAGAAAAGATCCGAGAGATCTTCGATGCGCAGTCGGTGCTGCTGATCAGTTTCGATGCCTCGGGAACTTCAAGAACCGATCGCTACATTTACGAGAAGGGGCAGCGAATCCAGGGCGGGGAGCATCAGGAGCCGCTGAGCGGCTTGAACCGCGTGCTCATCCGCGAGCGCAAGACGCTGGTGTTCAATGAAAACGCTGCCCAGGAGACCGAGAAACTCGGGGCCGCCGTCGTTCCCGGCACTCAGCCCCCGCGGTCTGCTGTCTTCGTTCCCTTGCTAGCCGGCGACCGTGTCTTTGGGACCATCAGTCTGCAGAATGTTGACCGCGAGAATGCCTTCGGCGAATCTGATCTGCGACTGCTGAACACGCTGGCTGGCAGCATGAGCGTGGCCCTGGAGAACGCGCGCCTGTTCGACGAGGTGCAGCGGCGCAGCAAGGAGATCTCGGAAGCGCTCGAACGACAGACGGCCACCAGCGAGATCCTGCGGATCATCGCGCAGTCGCCGGCAGACCTGCAGCCGGTTCTGGATGCAGTAGCCGAAACCGCGGCGCGCCTGTGCGATACCTACGATGCCCAAATTGTCCGCCGGGAAGGCGACCAGCTGCGCGTCGCAGGGCACTGGGGACCGACCGATATCCCGGACCGGCTCACCAGCGGCTTTCCGCTGGACCGAAACTCGGTGACGGGCGGCGCCATCCTGGAGCAACGCGTCATTCACGTGGAAGACGTACGGGCGCTGCCGGACTCGGAGTATCCGATGAGCCAGGATTTGAGCCGCAGCATGGGGCAGCGCACCCTTCTGGCGATTCCCCTGATCGAGGCCGGCGAGGCCATTGGGGCCATCATTGCCCCGCGGTTGGAAGTGCGGCCGTTCTCCGAGCAGCAGATCGCTCTGCTGCGGACCTTCGCCGATCAGGCGGTCATCGCCATCCGGAATGCCCGGTTGTTCGAGCAGGTGCAGCGGCGCACCGAAGAGATCTCCGAAGCC
>DATIPW010000377.1:0-3608 GCA_035471605.1 Anaerolineales bacterium
CGCCAAACCGGGGAGGCCAAGCCCAATTCGCGCGCCGTGGGCTGCGACTCGGGTGCGCCAGCCACCCAGGAAGATGTTGAGCGCCACGGCAACGGTGAGCAGGACAAACGGGATGGCGAGCACATGAGGATGTAGATCCCCGTGGAGAAATGAGAAGAAGGGGAACTCGTCAATGACCTCGCGCGCGCCGCCGGCAAGATCGTAATCCGAGATGACGCGTGAGGCACGCCACCACCACCAGAACCGATCCGGGATCCAGGCATAAGGCAGTGCGGGCACCTGGTTCAGATCCTTGATATCCAACCAGGTCCAGATGTTCTGTGCCCCCGTCCACAGCAGCCCGCGGCGATGCAGAACCTCAAGGAATCCTTCCCAATTGCTGACGACCAACATGAACAGCGGTCCCAGCAGCGCGGCGCTGGTTGCGCCCCGCGCCTCGGACTTGCGGGCCGCCAGCAGGTTGAAAACGATCCCGTAGGAGCCAGTGGCCGCCAGCGCGAAAATCAGCGCCGTCATCAGATTGTGGGCGACGCTGCCCGAGACACTGGAAAGCCGGGCGAGCATGGCCGTCATCACGTACCCAAAATAGTAGTAGGAGATGGCGTAGCCAGAGAGCCAGCCATCGTGCGGCGGGAAGGTTGGAGAGCGCAGAATGGAATTGATGAACATCAACTCCATCGGCTTCTCGGCGTTATCGAGCGTGGGATTTCCGGCCCGCAAGAGTGCGAGCGAGGCGAAGGCTGCCAGGAAAAGGACCTCGGTTGTCGCCACCAACCGGGCGTTGGCTTTCAACCACTGCAACATCGCCTTGGCAGCAGACACGCGCGGCCCCGGCACCTCGGGCTTGACCCGCAGGAGGGCGTCGAAGCTGATGGCGATGAGCGGCAATAGGCCAAAGAGCATGCCCCCCACATTGTTGAATGACAGCCCGAGCGACGTGAACAACCAGAAGGCATATGACCAAAGCAGCAATCCAGCGACGCGCGCCAGGGTGAAGCCACGGTCCGCGAGTGCCGGCAGCAGGCGATAAGCCGCAGGGAAGGCAAGCCAACCGAGCAACGTGACCATGACATACCAGGCGAGAAAAGCCATCATGGAGTCAGCATTCTTCCGCTTGGGGGCGAGGCGCGCCTCTCACACATGCCCCGGGTCCTGCTCCTCGGAAGGCAGGCGCGGGAGCTCAAAATCACCGGCGCGGTTCGGTTCGAAATCCAGACAGTGCACCACGGCCTCCAACCCGATCTGTCCATAGACGTGCGGGAAGCGAGCGCCCGGGGCCACACCCTCGGGCGGAACGGAAAGCTCCCACTTCAGCTCGGAATGCAGCTTTGCCGGATCAATGACCAGAAGCACCAGCCCTCGCCGGCCGGGATAGAAGCGGCGCGCAACATGCAGCACCTGGGCGCGAGTGGAACAGTGGATGAATCCCTCGGACTGCAGGCTCTCTGCCGAATACGCCCCGCGGCGCTGAGCCTCCAGCCAGGCCTGGCGCGAGGTGACGTGATAGATGTTCAAGGACGCACCTGATAGATACTGGTGTCGCCCGATTGATAGACCGCGTCCCAGAGTCGCCCGTTGTAGGCATTGAATTTCTCCAGTCCCGGGCCCGGGTAGGCAGCGCGTTCCATCTGCCCTACCACGATATAGTTGACGTTGTATCGACGCAGGAACTCCACAGACGCATTGATATCGCTTGCGTTATAGAAGGCAGCGATCTCGCTCACGCGCTGTTCCACGAGCTGAGGCATGGTCGTCCGCTGCTGCCGCTGATGCCAATTCCAGCCGACTACGCCCGGCAGCCCCGTATAGATGGTGAAACGGGTGCACCAATGGTACTCCGGGCAGTTGGCCTCGACGATAACGGGAGAACCCTGCACGCTATCCTGCATCCAGCGGATGGCGCGGTAGTCGGCGCTCAGGTCCATCTGCACATCGTAGTCCGCGTACCGGGCATATCGCATGAAATCCATGCTGTCGAGCGTCAGCGGCACCCCTTGCGCCATCCGGTCGGAGATCTTGTCGACCGAGGCAGAAACGGTGAAGAATGCCGCACCTGCCAGGAGCAGACCTGTTCCTGCCAGGAACAGGTTTCGCCATCCTGACCACCACAGCCAGACATCCGGAAGCAGCCAGGCAAAAGCGGCCGCCGCCGAAACCGAGAGCAAGATCCAGCCCTGAAGGTAGAACTTGAAGACTGTATTCATGCGGCCGATGTCGCCGCGCACCACCAGAAGCTCAACCCCGATGCTGATCAGCAGGGCCGTACCCATGAGGAAGAGCACGAAACGTTTGGCGTCTGGGATCCCGGGCCGCAGGCTCAGCACAGCAGCCCAGGCGGCCAAGGGCAGCGCAAGCCAGCCGATCTGGACGCCGCGATAGGCAAGATAGAGCAAGGCCACCAGGAAGGCGGCGATGGCCGCTTCGATCAAGACTTGATACGGGCGCAGCTTTCGCAGCGATGCCGCCGGCGTGTATGCCAGCCACTGGCGCGTCTCCCAGGACAGCCAGAAGGCGAGAATAAAAAGGAAGAGGCCCCAATGGGTGAGATAGGACCAGAAGGGAGTAGGCGGCCCGATCCACGCCTCCACGGCCCTGTACCCCTGGCTGTAGGCTTGGCGGTACGGTTCGTACAGAACATAGGCCAACGCGGTCAGTGCGGCCGCAGCGCCCACGATTAGGGCCACCTTCCGCACCCACGTGGGCATTTCGAGGCGCCCGCGCGCCGCAACCGGCGCACGCCACAGCGCGTAGGCGAGCGCAGCGCATCCAATTGGCAGGTAGGTGAATATGTCGGAGAGGTTCGTGGGATAGAGAGCGCCGATGACCACTGCGCCGACCAGCAGCGTCAACCAGGAGGCGCGCCCGGAACGCAGCACACCGACAGCCCAGGCAAGGGCCAGCAGAGCCAGCGGAATAGCCAGCATGTGTGCGTGCAGGTCACTATAGAGGAACGTGAAAAGGGGAAACTCGGTGATCTCGTTTCCGGGCCCGGGCGGGATGACGCGGCTGGGAATCCAATACCAATCGCCACGCCCATACGGCAACAACTGTCCCTGGATGCCTCGTCCCAGACCTTGCACCACCCAAATGAGGCGCTGGAGGATGTTGGCGGGATCGATGATTCCGCCCGGCGCGCCCATCTGCTGAAGGCCCCGGTAGAGCATGCGAACGGTGCCGAGGTTGCCGAGCGCCACCATGAGGCCCGCCGCCAGCAGGCCGGCAACAAAGCGCGAGTCCCGGAAAGGGGCCCACGCGTCTCTTTGGGTCCCCTCCCGGCTGCCCTTGCCTGCATCCAGCAAGTTCCATGCGATGCAGAACGCGCCCAGGGCCACCATGGCATACAGCGTGGGAAGGATAAAGTTGTAGGCCAGGGAGGGCACAATGCCCAGGAGTTTGACCGGCATCGCCACCAGAACAAACCCGTAGTAGTAGTAGTTGATGTATCCCCCGGCGAACCACGGATCATAGGGAGGGAATACGCTGCTCTTGATGACAGCATTGAAGTAGGAGAAATCCATGGGTCGCTCTCCGCCCCTGGCGGGGTGCCACAGGTCGGGGTTCCCAAGTCGGATGAGCAGATCCAAAACAAAGAACGCCAGAAACAAGGC
>DATIPW010000378.1:0-7913 GCA_035471605.1 Anaerolineales bacterium
GGGTTCGCTTCTTGCGGGCAAGAAGGATGAAGGGCACGAGACGACGCAGGTAATCGTAGTTCAGCAAATAGGGACTCAGCATCAGAGTGACCAGCAGGGCTCCTGCCACCAAGCTGGAAGGGGCCGCGGGCAGCTGCCGTCGCCTCACCAGGAGCCACCCCACCAGCAGCGCACCGCCCACGGCGGAGATGATCATTGCCTGGTCAACCCTGCCGACGGCCCGGGCCGCGTCTACCGCCAGGCTGATGCACTGAGTGCACGCCGCGACGCCCTCTACCTCCCGGAATTCAAGCAGCGACCGATGGTAGTTCGCGGGCCAATCGGGGGAAGCCAGGAATCCGGCGCAGAACAGCATCAAACTGGCCCCGAGCATGGCCAGCAGAGCATGGCGCCCGAAGGCATCTCCGCGCCTGGCCAGCCAGACCGAAACCAGAATCAACACCACGATACCCAGGTGAGGCTTGAAGGTGAGCAGAGCACCTGCCAGACCCACCAGCAGCGGATTCTCCCGGCTGAGCGCACGGATCATCAGCGCCGCGCCAACCAGGACAGGAAGCGCGTACTGGCCGACGAACAGCGTACCCAAGACTGGAAGCCAGAAGAGGCCTCCGACGAAAAAGAGCAGCGTGCCCTTTCGGGCGGACTGCCAGCTGGTCAGCAGCCATAGGCAGACAAATAGCATCAGCAGATTGAGTGCGAACCAAACCCGCGCCGCCAGCGCGATCGGCAGCTGGGCAAGCCACAGGGTGCTCAGTGCGTACCACGGCGGGTATGGGAAAGGCAGAACGAACACCCGGTCGGATGACACACCCGCCAGTCCGGCGATCATGTTCGCCTGGCCCGCCTGGTCGTACAGGGGGATGCCGCGCAACACCCCAAGGTTTGCATGGTAGAGCACCTGGAAATCCAGGTAGGGGCGAACGGGCAGAAGCGAGGCCGCAGTGATGATGACAAGGAGTGCCAGCCCCGCCAGCGCGATCTTCACCGCGACTCGCTGCGCCGCTTCAGGGCGTCGACCAGTCCGCCCAAAACAATCCGGTGAAGAGGCTCCGTTGCCAGCCAGTAGAGCAAGCCCGGAAAACCGCGGGGCGCGAAGAAGGCCGTCTGCGTTAGGCGTGAAGTTGTGTCAGACAGCGCTTCCACGCGCCACTCCAGCCAGCCCTCGCCGGGAGCGCAGAGCGTTGACTGAAGCCGCAACAATTGTCCCGGCTCCAAAGCCGCGACCCGGTAGTAGTCCAGCCCCTGTCCCACGCGCAAACCAGAATCCTGATCCCCGCGTTTCCCGGCAGTCATCTGGATCGCCTCCGGCGGAACCCGACGGGCAAAGAGGCCATCCAGCCAACCGCGCAAGCGCCACAGCCAATCGGCGTACGGCCAGCGGTTGCGGCCGCCCATCTGGCTCAGCTGTTGGAACAAAGTCCCGGCTGGGGCGCTGACCTGGCGTGTTCGGTAGTCGATGATGAATCCTTCGTGCCTGAAACTGATCAGATCGCGCTCCATGCCCTCCCACACGCGCTCCAGCCGCTCCGGTGCCAACTCGCCGAGTGCCTGCTGAACAGCAGCCTCGTAGGGGATGAGCTGCACTTCAGGGAAAGCGAGCCGGGAGGCTGTATCGACAACGCGCGAGTCGGACTGCAGGCCTCCGATCAGCGCGGCGGCGATGGGGCGCGGCACCGGCGTCAGCCGATCGACCACCCAGGCCATGAACCAGATGGGTATGCCTGGCAGGGTGAATAGGAGACGCTTCAGTCCCCGGTGGCGGGCGTAGCGCAGCATCACCTCGCCGAATTGCATTTGCTCGGGCCCGCCCATCTCAAAGATGCCGCCGCGGGTTTCGGGTCTGGCAAGGCCTGCCATCAGGTAATCGATCACGTTTTCGGAGGCAATCGGCTGCGCTTGGTTGCGCAGCCAGCGCGGACCCGGCAGCACCGGAAAGAACTCGGCCAGGAACCGCACCATTTCAAACGAGATGCTGCCAGCTCCTGCGATCACTCCGGCGCGGAACTCCGTCACTGGGACGCGGCCCTGCCGCAGGATCTCGCCCGTCTCGATGCGCGAGCGCATATGCGGTGCAAGATGCGGGTCGTTGGGATCTGCCAAGCCTCCCACGTAGATGATGTGCTTGACCTGCGCCGCCTCAGCCGCCGCTGCAAATTGCCTGGCGCTGCGGCGTTCGACCTCGGTGTACCCGCGGCCCGTGCTCATGCTGTGGATCAGGTAGAAGGCGGTGTGCACGCCCTGCATGGCGGCCGCCAGACTCTCGGGGTCCGAAGTGTTGGCCGCGCGCACCTCGACGGCTGGAAGCCAGACGCGACCTGCCAGGCTGCCGGGGTTGCGCGCCATGGCGCGCACCGGGTAGCCGTTGGCCAGCAGACGCGGGATCAGCCGGCTGGCGATGAAACCATTTGCGCCCGTAACCAGCACATAGCCCTTGATCACAATGCTCCCAGGGATCCTGCCCAGCCTCTGCCAGATCTTCCTGGCCCCAGCTCAGCCCGCCGGCCGGGTCAGGTGCGACAGCATCCGGGCGCGGGCCGCGATGCGCCCAATGAGGCCATCGAACAAGAAGGCGTGAAACGGCCACATGGCATACCAATAGAGGAATCCGAACAGACCCCGAGGAGCATAGTAGGCGGTTTGCACCAGCAGCGTCTCTCCTTGCGGCAACGGAGTGCATTCGAATTGCAGCCATGCCTTGCCAGGCACCTTCATCTCTGCGCGCAGGCGCATCAGGCGATCCTGCTCCACCGCCTCCACGCGCCAGAAATCCAGTGATTCGCCGGAGCGCACTTCGTCCGGATGTCGCCGACCACGCCGGATGCCCACGCCGCCGATCGCCTTATCCAACCAGCCGCGAATTGCCCAGGCCCAGTCCATAAAGAGCCAGCCCCGCATCCCCCCGATTCCGGAGAAGGCGCGAAATACGGCCGAGGCGGGAACCTCGATGACCAGCGCGCGGCGCTCAATCATCATGCCCTCTTCCACGGCAAATTTGTACGGCCGCGTGTCCCCCGCGGAATTCACCAGCGCGTCAGACCAGGACGTCTCCACGACGTCACTCAGCATCTTGCTCAGGGCCTCGTGCACCGCCTGCCGGAAATTCAGCGGCTGGATCTTGGGGAAGAACCGGCGGGCCTGGTCGTCGTGGACGATCAAATTGGCGCGCAGGCCCTCGATGAGCGGGAGCACGGCGCGCCAATGTATGGGCGTCACCATGTGTACCCAGTAGGCCGAGAGCCGCGGCAGGTGGAACGGTGTGCGGATCAGGCGGCGTTTCAATCCGCGTTCGGCCGCGTACTCGAGCAGCATCTGGGCATAGGTGAGGCGCCCTGGCCCGCCGATCTCGATGGTCTTGCCGAGGCTTTCCGGTACGGTCAGGGCCGCGGTCAGGTACTCAAGCACGTCCCGCACCCCTATCGGTTGCGCCAGGGAAAAGAACCAGGCGGGGCAGACCAGAACCGGTTCTCGCTCGGTCAAATAGCGAATCATCTCGAAGAGCGCGCTTCCAGAGCCGATGATCATGCCAGCCCTGAACTCGGTAACCGGGATCGAGCTCTGGCGCAGCAGGTAGCCCGTTTCGTGCCGCGAGCGCAGGTAGGGCGAGAGGCGCGCCGACGGATCCACCAGCTCGCCCAAGTAGATCACGCGCTGCACCTTGTGCCGCTCGGCCGCCCCGATGAAGTTGCGCGCCATATCCAGATCGTGCTCGGCGTTCGGCTTTCCACCCTGAATTCCATGCATCAGATAGTAGGCCGTGTGAATGTCCTGGAACGCGGCCTCCAGCGAGGCCGGGTCCGTGGCATCTGCCTGGACGATCTCCACCCGGCTGTGCCACCTGCGTCCGTACAAGCGTGATGGATCGCGCACCATGCAGCGCACGCGGTAGCCGCTGTCCAGAAGCCTGGGAGCCAGACGGCCGCCCACATATCCGGTGGCGCCCGTCACCAGAATCAGTTCCCTTGCCGACATGACCGGCATTATAACGTTTGCCCATCCAAGCCCTGCGGTGTCAACTCTTGAATGTTTCCATGTAGAATCTTCACATGACCCTGCCATTGCTTTGGGTTTCCCTGGCGTTCATGGCGGGCATCCTGCTTGCCAGCTTGGCCGAAGTCGATCTCCTCGTCTGGCTGGTCCTGGGACTCCTGGGACTGGCTGGGTTGCTCGTTGCATACTCTCGACTTCCCGCCGCCGCTTCGCTGAAACTGGGCCGCGTGAGCCGCCATGTGCCGCGCAAGCTGCTGCTGCTGGCACTGGCGGCGCTGGTGAGCGCGTTGGCCGGCGCGGCTCGCTACCAGTCGAGCCTCCCGCGCCCCACAGAGTCGGCGATCGCAGCCTACAACGACGCGGACCACGCTGTGCTCGTGACGGGAACGCTCATCGAGCCGCCAGATGTGCGCGACACCTACATCAATCTGCGCCTGCAAGCCAGACAACTGGATTCTGGTGAGGGGCCTCTCCCGGCACACGGCCTGGTGCTGGCGCGCATCTCGCCAAACCAGAATGTCCACTACGGCGATACCTTGCGTCTGCGCGGTCGCCTGCTAACACCGCCGTCCGATGAAGACTTCAACTACCGTGAATACCTGGCCCGCCAGGGAATCCGCAGCTATATGCCCAGCGCCACGGCAACCCTGCTGCCGGGCCGCGGGGGCAATCCTGCCCTCCGCATGATCTATGCCCTGAAAGAGGTCTCGCTGCAGAATATCCACCGCTTGTTCGTCGATCCGGAAGCCTCGCTCCTGGCGGGCATCCTCCTGGGCGTGGACACGGGCATGCCTGCCAAGCTGGAGCAGGCTTTCAATGACACGGGCACGGCCCATATCATTGCCATTTCGGGATTCAACATCGCCATCATTGCCGGCGTTCTGGCGTTCGCCTTTCACCGGCTGCTGGGCCCTCGGCGGGGCGCGCTTGCGGCAGCGGCGGGCATCCTTTTCTACGCATTCTTTGTCGGCGCCAATCCGCCGGTGCTGCGGGCTGCCGTCATGGGGTTGATTGCACTGTTGGCCGTGCAGGTGGGGCGCCGGCAGACCGCGGTCAATACTCTGGCCGCCGTGGCGGCCTTCCTGGCCTTGCTCAACCCATCCATGCTCTGGGATGTGGGCTTTCAACTTTCCGTCCTGGCGACCCTTGGATTGATGTGGTATGGCGGCCCCTTCATGGGCGCCGCACGTTCCGTGGTCGAGCGGCACTTGCCCGCCTCAGACGCGCGCACTCTTGTCTCATCCGTGGCCGAGTTCTCGGTCCTTACCCTTGCAGCGCAGCTGACCACGCTTCCGATCCTGGCCTATCACTTCAAGCAGATCAGCCTGGTCTCGCCGGTGGCCAACGCGCTCATCCTTCCGGCACAGCCTGCCGTAATGGTGCTGGGAGGGCTGGCCGTGGTGGTCAGCCTGCTCAGCTATCCGCTGGGGCAGCTGCTGGCGTGGGTCGCCTGGCCGCTCTCCGCGTACACCATTCGACTTGTGGAGTTCTTTGACAGGCTGCCGCACCGGGTGCTCTACCTGGGCAGCTTCTCCCTGGCCTTCGTGGCGCTGTTCTACGCAATGCTGCTGGTGGCGACCTTCGGCCGCGCACAGGTCCGTGAAATCTTTAATTCTCTCAAGACCAAGTATCGCCGGCTCGGCTTGGCAATCGCCATCGTGGCGCTGTTTGTGTTGGTCACATTTGCCTCGCGCCTGGTGGCCGCGGCCCCCGATGGCAGGCTGCATGTGACATTTCTGGATGTCGGCTCGGCAGATGCTATTCTGATTCAGACGCCCTCTGGCGGTCAGGTGCTGATAGGCGGCGGTCCGTCCGCCGTGGCGCTCTCGGAGGCCTTGGGGCGCCGGCTCTCCCCGATCGATCGTCATCTGGACTGGCTGGTCATTGCCTCAACCGATGAGCCGCAGGTGGCGTCGCTGCCGCGGCTGCTGCCACGCTTTCCTCCCGAGGCGGTGCTGCTGGGTGCCCCGGAGCAGGCCTCCTTCTCCTCCGCCGCCCTGATGGAATGGCTCGAAGCTGGGGAAATCCCGCTCGCCCGCGCCGAACGGGACCAGGCGCTCCAGCTGGGCGAGGGAGCGGAGCTGCGCGTCCTTGACGTTTCCCCGCGCGGTCTGACCCTGCTGCTGGAGTGGCGAGCCTTCCGATTGTTGCTGCCCATCGGGGCCAATCTTGAGACGCTCCGGATTCTGGAGAACGGGAGTACCCTCGGACCTGTGGCCGTGCTGCTACTGGCGCAGGGTGGCTACGCTCCTGTTTCACCGCCGGAATGGCTTGAAAACCTTCATCCCCAACTTGTGGTCATCAGTGTGGCCGCGGCCGATAGGGATGGCATGCCCTCCGCCCAGGTTCTGGATGCGCTGGAGGGCTATTCGGTGCTGCGGACTGATCAAAATGGCTGGATCGAAATCGCCACCGACGGCCGCAGCATGTGGGTCTCGGCCGAGCGCCAGGAAAGCAGGGCGCCTTGATGATTCAGACCGTCGCGGGCCGGTGCGGGCGGCCTGTGGATCCCCTTCCGAGTCATTGCATCCGGCGAAGGGGATGTTCGTGAGCAGGGGCAAGGAACCTGCACATCTTCGGATGACCGCGGCCACGTCTGGTGCGGATATTGCCTTGCGAGCGGTTGTGGAGTCTGACCTGCCCATCTTCTTCGAGCATCATCGCGATCCCCAATCGGTTGCCATCGCGGCGTTCCCCGCGCGGGACCGGGCCGCCCACACCCTGCACTGGACCAAGATCATGAAGGACCCATCAACCATGCTGCGGACGATCCTCTCCGCGGGAGAGATCGCTGGCAACATCGTTTCCTGGGACGGCGCGAACGGGCGGGAAGTCGGCTATTGGATCGGCAGACAGTTCTGGGGTCGGGGAATCGCCACGCGGGCTCTTGCGCTCTTCCTGCCCGAAGTGCGAGTCCGTCCACTCTTTGCCCACGTGGCCCGGCACAACACGGCCTCGCGCCGAGTGCTTGAGAAATGCGGTTTCGTCGTTGCCGGTGCTGCCGGCGCGCTGTCCGGACCCGGCCAGGAGCCGGTTGCTGAATTCATCCTGCGCCTGGGCTGAGTAACCCCCTGCATGGGGCGCCCGGGCCAATGCCCTTCCCCTCATGCCTGTTCCCCCTGTGAGTTGCATGATCAGAATCGACTTGTTGCGCTGATGCCCGAGCTGCCTGAGCTGGAAATCGTCTGTGAGGTGCTGCAGCGTCGCGTCGTGGGTCATGCCATCACGGAGGCTGAACTGATCCCGCCCGGTGGAGGCATAGTCGCCCGCGACCTGACGCACGGCGGGTTTGAGCGCGGCCTATCCGGGGAAGTCATCCGTGCTGTCGACCGCCGAGGAAAGTTCCTGGTGTTTGCCCTGGGCGTCGAGCCCAGGCTGTCGTTCCTGGTCATCAACCCCAAGCTGACCGGCCGCCTGCAGCTTGCGGGCTCATCAGAAAAGCGGCTGGCCCGAACGCACTTGGTCCTCCATCTGGATGACTCGCGCCAGCTTCGGTACCTGGATCAAAAGCGGATGGGACAGCTGTATCTGACCCGTGATCTGGACGCTGTGCCAGAGTACACGGGCATGGGGCCTGAGCCACTCGCCATCTCCCTGGCGGACTTCCGGGAGCGTCTGCTTGCCTTCCGGGGGGAGATCAAGGGCATCCTGACGCGCGGTGCGTTGGTGGCGGGGATCGGCAATGCCTACGCGGACGAGATTCTTTGGGAAGCGCGGCTGCATCCCTATCGCAAGCGCACCCAACTCACGTCCGAGGAGGTGGATCGTCTGTACCATGCCCTGGGCCCGACGTTGACCGAAGCCACGGCGAAGGTCCGTGCCGAGATGCAGGAGCAGATCCACCTGGAGCCGCGCGAATTCATGGCGGTGCACATGAAGACCGGCCGGCCGTGCCCGCGTTGCGGCACCACGATCTCACTGGTCGG
>DATIPW010000379.1:0-3934 GCA_035471605.1 Anaerolineales bacterium
GCTGCCTCGGGATTTTCCCCCACCGCGCGGATCTTCAGGCCCAGCGTGGTCTTGTTCAAGATGAACCAGGCAAGTGGGACGAGCAAATACGCCAAATAGACCAATGGACTCTGGCTGAAGAATGCCTCGCCGATCGCTGGGATTCTGCTCAGCCAAGGTATTGGGGCCTCCCCGAAGCCCCTGATGGTCTCCACCTTGCCAAGGAGCTTCTGAAAGAGCAGGTCGCTCATCCCCAGGCCGAAAAGATAAAAGCCGATGCCGCTGACGCCCTGCTGCGCCTGCAGATTGACTGTGACAAGGGCCATCCCCAGGCCCATCACCGCTCCCACGATGGCCGCAGCCAGAACGCCGAGCCACAGATTCCCGGACACCAGGGAAACGTAGAAAGCGGCGAACGCGCCCAGCAGCATTTGTCCTTCGACTCCCAGGTTCAGCACGCCGCTGCGCTGACCGAATGTTTCTCCTATGGCAGCGTACAAGTAGGGCGTGGCCAGTGTGACGCCTGAGGTCAACAGGCCGATCAAGACTGGCACGGCAAACAGTTCCGAGATCACTCGTCGGCCTCACCGGCGCCGTTCAAGGCCACCGTGGCAGCGTGGGTCGGCCTCGCCTCCGAGCCTTCGGCTGCCAGCCGTCGTCGCTGCCTGACGCGACGCCAAATCTCGCTGCTCACCACGAAAACCACCACCAATCCATTTAGACCTATGACCAGAGCTGAGGGCACCTGGACAGCTCTCTGCATGTTGTTCGCGCCCACCAAGAGTGCGCCAAACAACACGGAGGCCGGGATGCTCCAGATCGGATGCAACTGCCCGAACAGGGCCGCCACGATCCCGTTGAAGCCGGCGCTGCCGGTGAAACCGGACGCGGAACCATCGGTGATCATGCGGTGGTTCACCCCAAACACCTGTGTCGCGCCCGCCAGACCAGCAAAGGCCCCGCTCAAGAACAGGGCCAGGACCACGTAGCGCGGCACCTTGATGCCGGCGTATCGCGAGGCTCGAGGATTCTGCCCGACAGCCCGAATCCGGTAGCCCAAAGTCGTGCGCCACAGCAGGATGTAGACCAGGATGGCAAGGACAACGGCTATCAAAGCACCCAAATGTAGGCGGGTCGGCACCAGTCGGGGGAGGCTGTAGATCTCCAACAGCCGTGCAGTCTGGGGTATCTTCGACGCCAGCTCGGCTTGGGCAGGATCGATCATCGGTCCGCGCAGCAGGAAGTTCATCAACTGCACCGCGATGGCGTTCATCATCACCGTGCTGAGAATCTCATTCACATTGAAGTAGGCTTTGAGATAGCCCGGGATCCCGCCCCAAACGGCGCCGCCCATAAAGCCGGCCAGAAGAGAAATCGTGATCAGCACCCATCCCGGTAGACCCGTGAAGGTCAGGCCCACCCACGTTGCCATAATGGCGCCGACGATCATCTGGCCTTCCCCGCCGATGTTGATGACGTCGCCGCGGAAGGATATGCAAATGCCGATGGCAACCAGAAGCAGCGGCGTGGCCTTGACCAGCGTCTCAGCTAAGGCATTGCTGCTGCCGAAAGCTCCGTCCCAGAGCGCGGCGTAGGCTTCGATGGGATTCACTCGCAGGAGCACCAGCATCACGGCCCCCACGGCCAGCGCCGCCAGCGTGGCGAAGACCGGAAGGAGTCCGTCGACGATGCGTGAAAGCCGCTCCTGCTGAGAAGGATTTCGCATTCTGACTACCGGGCGGGTGCGCCTCGCCGAGTATACAGGGCGAACACCATCATCGTCAGATTGATTGTCACCTAAATCTCATGATAATTGTCCAATCCGTCGCCGACATCTGCATGTCTGGCTCAGCGGCGCCCATGCCCTGCCTTGCGGGCGTGGCGGCGGGCGGGAGAGACGTCGCGCACCTTGACTCCGCTACTCTCCTTCAATAGGGACGCCCCATGCAGCCGGAACCGAAACGCATCCCCCGCAATGTTCGGGAGATCACGCGTCTTCTCGACTGAGGAAGGACGGCGGCACTTTTCGAGGGGAGCTGCGCAACGCTGCGCCAAACGCGGGCGCAGCGACCACCTAACCCATGCGATTTTGCGATGCTACGGCCTTGCGCGGGGGTCGTGGACCGGCCTACTTGCCGCGCTCACCGCGGATGTAGGGCTCTCCCAGCGCCGCCGGAGCGCCGATGCGCTTGCGCGTGGCCTCACGCGACCCGATCACCAAGACGATGACCGTGAACGCATACGGGATCATCTGCAGGAAGAAACCCCAGTACGGGTTGTAGTAGAACGGGTTTCTCAGCCCGAACAGCACGGTTGGCCCCTGAATATCGAGGATGAGTCGCCGCAACGCGCCAAAGGCATAGGAGCCGACAGCCGCCCGCAACGGATCCCACTGGGCAAAGATCACCAGACCGATCGCGATCCAACCTTGCCCCCCGGTGGTCAGTTCACTGAACCAGCCCGGCGAGACCGCCAGGCTGATGGTTGCGCCTGCCAGCCCTGCCAGCATCCCGCCCACAAATACGTACGCATAGCGCATGGCATACACATTGAGACCAAGTGCGTCGGCCGCGGCCGGAAACTCACCCACGGCCCGCAGGTGCAGGCCCGGCCGCGTCCGGTTGATGTAGTACCAGGCCAGCGGTGTCAGGACATACCCCACATACACCAGCACGCTCTGCTGGCTGAAGAAGATGGGTCCCAGGAAAGGCACCTGAGACAGCACAGGAATAGTCATCGTCGGCAGCAGGGACACTGCCCCAGCCTTGCTCAGGCCCTCGCCCAGCACCAAGCTTACTCCGGTGCCCACAAAGGTCAGCGCCAGGCCACTCACAACTTGGTCTGCCTGCAGGCCGATCGAAATGAATGCGTGGATTTGGCTCAACAATCCGGCAAACAGCATCCCTGCCACTACGCCAAGCCAGGGATTGTCCAGGCGCACCCCAATACTGAAGGCACTCATGGCGCCGATCAGCATCATTCCTTCCACGCCAAGATTGAGCACGCCGGACCGCTCTGCCAGGGTCTCGCCTAGAGTCGCAAACAGCAGCACGGTTCCGCTGGCCACGCCGGCCTGCAGGATGTCAACCAGGTTCATGGACTAGTCCTCGGCATCGGCACGGACGACGCGGATCCGATAGCGCAGGAAGAAGTCGCTGGCAATCAAGCACACCAGGATGATGCCCTGGATCATTTTGGGAACGCCGGAGGGCTGGATCTCCCGGCCGGCCAGGATCAGCGCACCGAAGAGCACGGAAACAATGATGATCACCAGAGGATTGAGTTTGGCAAGCCAGGCCACAATGATGCCCGTGAATCCGTAGCCTGCCGCGATCGGCGAGGTTTGCAGTCGATGGACGACGCCCGTGACCTCCGACATGCCGCCCAGGCCGGCGAGCGCGCCGGAGACCACCATCGCCAGGACTGTGTTCCGCGTGATATTGACGCCGGCGTAGCGCGCCGCCCGCGGGTTGTCACCGATCAACCGGATCTCGTAGCCCCAGCGGCTCCGGTAGACCACAATCCACAGCACCGCGGCCGCAGCCACGCCGATAAGCAGGCCGAGATGTGTGGTCAGCCCTGCAAACAGCGGAACGCTCTTGGCATAGTCGGACAACCGGGGCAGCCACGCGTTGTTCGGAAAAGTGGGGGTCATCTGAAATCCCCCCTCGGTCCAGACGGCAAAGATCCAGAAGTTTACCCAGGCAACCGCGATGTAGTTGAGCATCAGCGTGCTGATGATCTCGTTTACGTTCAGCACGGCTTTGAGGTACCCCGGGATCATTCCCCAGGCGGCCCCTGCGGCCATGCCCGCCAGCATCATGACGGGAATGAAGATCCAACGTGATGTCTCAGCCGGCAGAACCGGCGCCAGGATGATGGCGCTCGCCCCGAAGGCCCCCATGATGAACTGACCTTCTGCCCCGATATTCCACAGGCGCATCCGAAACGCCAC
>DATIPW010000380.1:0-23928 GCA_035471605.1 Anaerolineales bacterium
TGCCTCCGGTACCGTCCTCAAGATCTTGGCCGCAGAAGGCGCCCCTGCCCGCGTCGGCACCATCCTGGCCCTAATCGGCAAACCGGGTGAGCCCACGGATGCACCCTCGTCGCTGGCTGCGCCGTCAGCGCCGGCCGGGTCTGGCAAGGCCGCTCCAGCGCCGTTGGCGCCGCCGGCCTCTGGCGCCCCCCGCGAGCTCGGCTTCGTCTCCCCGGTGGTCGCGCGCATGGCCGCTGAACGCCACGTGGATCTCTCCGCCGTTCGCGGCACCGGTCTGAACGGACGCATCACCAAGAACGACATCCTCGCATTTGTGGCAGATCGGCCTTCTGCGGCGGCGCAGCCGCGTCCAGCTCATGCTTCGCATGCTGTCGTACGCGCGGCCGACGACCAGTTGATTGGGCACAGCACCATCCGCCGCCAGATCGCCGAGCACATGGTGCTTTCGCAGAAGACCTCGCCACACGTGCTCACCGTCATGGAAGCCGATATGAGCCTTGTAGCGGCGCATCGGGAGTCTCATAAGTTGCTCTTTCAGCGGGACGGCGTCAAATTGACCTTCACTGCCTACTTCATCGCCGCCATCGCCGGTGCGCTCAAGGCCCATCCCCTGGCCAACTCGTCCTGGACCGACGAGGGCGTGCTCGTGCATGCGGCCATCAACATCGGCATGGCCACCTCTTTGGGCGCCGACGGGCTCATCGTTCCCGTGATTAAGGGTGCCGATCGGCTTTCCCTGGAGGGAACCGCCCGGGCCGTCACTGACCTCGCCAACAGGGCTCGTGCCCGAAAGCTGCAGCCCGAAGAGGTCCACGGTGGCACCTTCACCCTGACCAATCACGGCATCGCCGGATCGCTCTTTGCAATGCCCATCATCAATCAGCCGCAGTGCGGCATCCTGGGCACAGGCGCCATCCAGAGGCGAGTCGTGGCAGTGGCCGATTCGACCGGAAACGATGCTTTCGCAGTCCGGCCGGTGGTCTATCTGTCGTTCGTCTTTGACCATCGTATTCTCGACGGCGCCAGCGCCGATGCCTTCGTGGCAAGCGTCAAGCAGATTCTGGAATCCTGGTCCTAGCATGCCGGCCGACTCGGATCGCCCGCAGGTTGCAGTTCCTGCCCCATTCGTCTACACCGCTTTCTTGGTGGGGGCTTTGCTGCTGCACCGTATTCTGCCACTCCCCGCGCCTCTCGCGCCGGCCGCCTGGTTGGCGGGCGGTATCGGGGTCTTGCTCGGACTGGGCCTCTCTGCTGGTGCGTTGTGGCGCATGATTCGCCTGCAGACGTCGCCCAGTCCTCATCGGCCGTCAACCGCGCTGGTCACGGATGGCCCGTACCGCTTCACTCGCAACCCGATCTACCTGGGTTTCCTGTTGGTCTTCCTGGGCGCCAGCTATGCTTTCGGCACCCTCTGGGGAATCGTTCTTGCACCGGTGATTCCCTTTGCTATCAACCGTCTCATCATCTCAGCGGAAGAGACCTACCTCGAATCTCGGTTCTCCAGCCACTACACAGACTACAAGCTGCGTGTGCGCCGGTGGCTCTGATCGATGTGTAGGGCTGCACAGGCGAAGGGTAGTAGAATTCAGCGCGCCGTGCCCGCTGTACAGTATTCTCTGCAGGGAGTGGTTCGATGCCCGAAAAATTTGATGTTGTTGTGATCGGTGCCGGCCCGGCCGGCTATGTTGCTGCCATTCGTGCCGCCCAGCTCAAGCAGAAGGTGGCCATCATCGACCGCCAGTGGCTCGGAGGCGTGTGCCTCAACGTCGGTTGTATCCCCTCCAAGTCCCTGCTCAAGAACGCCGAGGTGGCACATATCCTGCGTGGGCGGGGCAGGGAATTTGGCTTTTCCTTTGATAATCTGAAGCTGGACTATGGGGCTGCCGTCAAGCGCTCCCGCCAGAACTCCGATCGCCTCGTCAAAGGCGTCGGCTTCCTGATGAAAAAGAACGGCATCACGGTCTATATGGGCGATGCGCGGCTGGTCTCTCCGACTTCGATTGCCGTGGCGCAGGAAGGCAAGACGGTTGCGGACCTGACCGCCTCCAACATCGTCGTCGCCACCGGTGCCACCACCATGGTTCCGGCAAGCTGGAAGATCGATGCAGAGAAGGTAATCACGTATGTGGAGGCCATTCTTCAGGAACGCCTCCCAAAATCCGTGATCATCATCGGCTCCGGCGCCATTGGCGTGGAGTTCGCCACCATCTGGAGTTCGTACGGCGTCGACGTCACCATCGTCGAAATGCTGCCTCGCCTCGTGCCGCTCGAAGACGAGGAAGTCTCCAAGGAGCTCGAGAAAGCCTTTAAGAAGCGCGGTATCAAGTGCCTCGTCGGTACCCGGGTGGAGTCCGTCGAGTCTTCACGTTCCGGTGCCAGGGTCAGGGTGGCGGCAGACGGGGCGGAATCTGTTCTGGAAGCTGACCAGGCCCTGGTGGCCATTGGTTTCCGTCCGAATTCAAAAGGCTTCGGCCTCGAGCAGGTCGGTGTTCGCCTGGACGAGCGCGGCTTCGTCGAGATCAACGACAAGATGCAGACCAGCGTCCCGAACATCTGGGCCATTGGCGACGTGACCGGCAAGCTCATGCTGGCCCATGTGGGCTCAGCCATGGGCATTGTCGCTGCCGAGAACATCGTGGGCGTCGAGACGGTGACCCTGAACTTCCAGATGATGCCGCGGGCGACCTATTGCGATCCGCAGATCGCCTCGTTCGGCTTGACCGAGGCGCAGGCCACGGAGCGCGGCTACTCTTTCAAAGTTGGCCGCTTTCCCTTCCAAGCCAATGGCAAAGCGCTCGGTCTGGGTGACTACGCCGGATGGGTCAAGATCCTGCGTGACGACAAGTACGGCGAGATCCTGGGCGCCCACATGATTGGACCGGAGGTCACCGAGCTCCTTCCCGAACTGACCCTTGCGCATCTCATGGAGCTGACACCGCATGAGATCGCGCGCAACGTGCACGCACATCCCTCCCTCAGCGAAGTTCTTGCTGAGGCCGCCCACGCCGCGGAGGGCGCGCCGATCCACATCTAAAGCTCCCCAGATCGCTCTGTGCATCCGGGAATAACGAAAGAGCCGCCTCGCAGGAAGCGGCTCTTTCGTTGGCACAATGACGGGGTCGATGTCTACTTGGCGGCGCGGATCTTGCGCCCACTGAACGGCGCACCGAACAGCGGGGCAAAGACGCAGAAATCGAATAGTCCGGCTGCCAGCGGAATCACGCCAACGAGGGCCACCGCTATGCCGCCAATGCCCGGGATTCCATACAGACCCCAGATGACGAGAACGATGCCTGCAGCAATACGTGTGATCCGACCTGCGGGCGAAGCCAGGAACTTCACGATAGGGTTCATGTTTTTCTCCTTTGCTTGGTTATCTTGACACCAGTATAGGAGGGCATCGCCGAACTGTCAGTGACAATGTCACACTTCTCCGGGACCCTGGGAGTTCAACGCGGGGAGCCTGGCTTCGCCCCACGCCCGGCCAGTGCGTCCTGGTCCAGCACGTCAACCTGCCCGCGACTGATTCGCACGAGCCCCCGCTCCGCCAGGTCTTCCAGAAGCCGGCTTACTACTTCGCGCGAGCTTCCCAATTCCGCGGCGATCTCCTGGTGTGTGACCGGAATGGGGTTGATCGCGTCGGCTCTCTCTGCCAGAAAGGCAGCCACGCGCGCGTCCATGCGCCGGAAAACTACCTCGTCCACCGTCTCCATCACGCTGGCCAGCCGTGCCGAAAGCAGGTCAAAGACGTACTCGCGCCAGGCCTCGTGCCGGCGCACCCAATCGCGGAACGCCTGTGCCGGAACCATCGCTGCCTCCGCCTCCCTTTCGACAGTCGCCACAGCCGGAAATGTCTTCTGGCTCAAGATGGCGTTGGCTGTTAGGATGCAGCTCTGCCCGTCTCCAAACCGGTACAGCGTGATTTGTCGTCCGGTCTCGCCCATCTTGTAGACCCGTACAACGCCGCGGATGAGCAGCGCGATCGAGTCCACGCGGTCGCCTTCGACAAACACGTCACGGCCGGCCGGAATGCGTGCATGGAAGGCGGTCTGCCTGAATTCCCGCACCAGGCCTGCGTCCTCCGAACGCAGAAGCGGAAGCGCCATTGCCATGCGGTCAAAGTGCGCTTTATCGATCATGCCTTATCCATCCAATCCCACCTCTCCCACCGGGCCCCGTCAAGTCGGCCCTTCGACAATTGTGGTCAGGCCGCGCCCGGTGCAGGTCTTCCGCGCGTGCCCGCACATTGTCTTTGCCGAATCCCCGTGTTATTGCAGTCCGCAGTCGGCAAGCGTGCTGATTCATGCGTCGTTGTCTGCTCGCCTGCTGCCGCCGCGTCCTGGGCACCTCGGGCGCGTTCCCCCATCTGGCCCGGGAACGCCAGTGACCATCGCCTTAGATCTTTTCCACCACCCAATAGTGTGACAGCCCAAGCGCGCGCAGCGGAGTTCTCTCGAGGAACTGCAGGATCGCTCGCAGCAGCCTTCCGAGCCCGCCAAAGCGGGCGATGACGTTGTCGTAGGCGCCAAAAATGATGGTCCGCTCCACCACCCGCAGGCCAAGTCCTGAAAACAGGGACGACATATCACGGTTGGAATACACGCGGACATGGGGCGCCAACTTGTCTCGCACCCTCCGCGGAAGATAGTTGACGAAAGCTTTGTTTCCGAAACGATACGTGCCCCGCCAGTAGATCCCGTGCGTCTCAAAGGGATAGCCTCGGTTGGGAGCAAAGATTACGGCTCGTCCGCCTGGTTTCAGCACCCGCAGCATCTCGGCCACCGCAATCCGGTCATCTTGCACGTGCTCCAGTACCTCATGGCTCAAGATCAGGTCGAAACTGGAGCTGGCGAACGGCAGCCGTTCCCCTGCGGCGTTGACCACCCCCGGTGTCTTCGCCGCCGCCAGCCGTGCCCGCTCGCGCTCGAACTCGAGACCGGTTACGTGCCCACCCAGGGCTGCCAACCGTTCCGCGTACAGGCCCACCCCGCAGCCGTTCTCCAGCACGCGACCCGCAAGTCGGGGGCCGGCCGAACGCACGATCATCTCCAGCCGCCGCTGCTGTCCCTCCCGCCAAACGTACGATGGCTCGCCCCGCAGGGCGGCCTTTTCCAGGTCGAGAGCTTCCACGACCGGCATTATATCTTGCAGGTTTTCCGGGATTGTGCTAGAATCCACCTCGCTGTAGGACCACCGCTGTTGACTCCGAGAAGTGGGCACCCCCCACTTTTCTGCTTGTATATGGATTGATGGAGAGCACGTATGCCTAAGAACGAGTTTGCCCTGGCTTTCAATGAAGTCCTGGAAGAGAAGCAACTTTCCAAGGACATCATCCTGGGCGCAATCGAATCAGCCATGGCCTCGGCCTACCGCAAGGCGGTCAACGCCTCGACCGCGCAGCTGGTGGAAGCCAAGGTGGATACCGAGACCGGCCGCGTTACCATCTTCGCTGAAAAAGAGGTCGTCGAAGAAGTCCAGGAGGCCAATACCGAGGTGACCTTGGCAGAAGCTCGCCAGGTCAACCCCGAGGCTCAACTGGGCGACATGGTCATCGTGGAGTGCACTCCCTCTGACTTCGGACGCGTCGCCGCTCAGACCGCTCGGCAGGTCATCCAGCAGCGCATCCGCGAAGCGGAACGCTCCGCCCAGATGGAATACTTTGGCCGTCAGGCCGGCGAGATCGTCTCGGGTATTGTGCAGGCGTCTAACATGCAGGCCACCACGGTCGGCTTGGACATGAAGGCTGAAGGCATTCTGCCCGCAAACCAGAAGATTCCCGGCGAGCGCTTTAAGTTGCATGACCGCGTCCGCGCCGTCGTGCTGGAGGTCAAGGACGGTTCGCGGGGACCCCAAATCATCCTTTCCCGCGCCCATCGCAACTTCCTTCGGCGCTTGCTGGAGAACGAAGTGCCGGAGATCTATCACGGCATCGTGGAGATCCGCGCCATTGCCCGTGAGCCGGGTGCTCGTGCCAAGGTGGCGGTCATGGCCACGCAGCCCGGCGTGGATCCGGTGGGCGCGTGTGTGGGCATCAAGGGCGTGCGAATCCAGGCCATTGTCAGGGAGCTGCACGACGAGAAGATTGACATCATCCAGTGGGACAACGATCCGGTCGTCTACATTTCCAAAGCCATCAGCCCCGCCCGGGTCAACGGCGTATACCTCACGGATGCCGATGGCGGCCATACCGCCACCGTTGTCGTCATGGAAGATCAGCTCAGCTTGGCCATCGGGCGCGACGGGCAGAATGCTCGCCTGGCTGCCAAGCTCACCGGCTGGCGCATCGATATCAAGTCCGTGATCGAGGCCACCGGGGACGCCCTCAACCGGCTTCAGAGTGATCCCGAGCTCGCCGCGGCCCTGCCTGCCGCCGTGGAATGGATCCCTCAGGTTGAGGAGGTCCTCAAGAAGAAGGCCGAGAATCGGCCGGTCACTCCCGAGGAATACTCGCTCGTCGCCCAGTTCGTTGACCGGGTGGAGCGCCGCACCATCCAGGTCAAAGAAGAGGCCATTCGCCTCGAAGAGGAACGGCAGGCGGCTGCCCGTGCGGAGATGCCGCCAGCGGCCTTTACGATGGCCCTTGAGGCGCTTGGCCTCAGGGAGCATGTCTTCAACATCCTGGTGGAAGCCGGCTACGAAACCATCGGCGACCTGATGTTGGCGCTGAAGCTGGACGAAAACAAAGTGCTGGCCTTGGCCGGCGTCGGACCCAAGGCGCTGGAGAACATGCACGAGCGGCTTGCTGAAATGGAGTTCCCTGAGCTTGTGCAGGAGCCGCAGCCCGAGCCCCAAGCGCCTGAGGCGGTTGTACTGGGCGAATCCGAGGTGGCGCAGGCCGAATTGCCAGTGGAGGCCGTGGTTGCCGCCGAGGCCGCCGAGGCCGTTGAGACTGCCGGTGAGTTGCGCCCCCCGCGCGGCCGCGACGAGGGCGAGCAGATCGAGCCCGAAAATGCCAAGGATGGCGTCTCGCTGGACGAGCTCTTCCAAATGAAGCCGGAGATCTTCCGCACCACCCCGGCCGAAGAGGACACGACGGAAAAGAAGAAGGACAAGAAGAAGAAGAAGGGCGTTGAGCTCGTGCTGGATGAGGAACTGGGCGAGGTCGTCGGCCGCAAGAAGCACAAGCGCGGTACTGAGGATGACCTCGATATCGATGAGTAGTTGGCCTGCGCGGCCGCACGTGCGCCGCCACTCCTAGGGTGCCCAGGAAACCGCTTCCGCGCCTGAAGCATGTTCCCCAGCGGACCTGCGTGGGCTGCCGCACAGTCCTGGCGAAACGGCAGCTGTTGCGCCTGGTACGCACGGAACACGGGGTTGAGCTCGATCCCACTGGGAAGCGCGCCGGCCGTGGCGCCTACCTGCATGATCGGCACTCGTGTTGGGAGGCGGGACTGCGCGGCAGTCTGGCCCGCGCTTTGAAAATCGACTTGACCGCAGGCGACCGCGAGCGCCTGCGGCAGTTCGCCGAAACGCTGACCGACGTTCAACCTGGCGATTCGTGAATGTGAACGACTAGCGCCTCGCTCACAGATCACCGCCGCACAGCGATCGGCGACCAATGGGTTGCAGATCGCGCTATCACAATCTTGGAGGTGGCCTATGAGCACCAGCATACAACTTCCGTCTAGCGTCGTGATCCGCGACCTGGCGCAGAAGATAGAGAAAAGCCCCATTGAGGTCATCAAGAAGTTGATGGCCAACGGCGTCATGGCGACCATCAATCAGGCCGTGGATTTTGACACCGCTGCCATTGTGGTCGCCGAATATGGTTTCGAAGCCGTGCCCGAGCTGCAGGAGAAACCCGCCGAGGTCGAGACCGGCGAGGTGCCGCTCTGGCGGCAAAAGATTGCCGGTGAAAAGGCCGCTGCCCTCAGCGCGCGACCACCGGTGGTTACCGTGCTGGGGCACGTTGATCATGGCAAGACCTCACTGCTCGACGTCGTCCGCCAGACGGACGTGGCCGGCGGCGAGGCCGGCGGCATCACTCAGCACATCGGCGCCTACCAGATCGAGCACAAGGGCCGCACCATCACCTTCCTCGATACACCCGGCCATTCGGCCTTCACCGCCATGCGCGCTCGCGGCGCGCAGGGGGCTGACGTTGTCATCTTGGTCGTGGCCGCCGATGACGGCGTCATGCCTCAGACGCGTGAGGCAATTGCGCATGCCAAGGCGGCCCGCGTCCCCATCATCGTGGCGTTGAACAAGATCGACAAGGCCAACGCAAATGTGGACCGGGTCAAGAAACAGCTTTCCGAGCTCGAGTTGACGCCCGATGACTGGGGTGGCAACACCATGGTGGTTCCGGTCTCTGCCAAGCTCAAGCAGGGCATTGATGATTTGCTGGAGGCTGTGCTCCTGGTGGCCGACAACTCGGACATCCGTGCCAACCAGGAGGGACAGGTCATCGGCACGGTCATTGAGGCTGAAGTCGACAAGGCGCGCGGCACCATTGCCACACTCCTGGTCCAGAATGGCACCCTTCACGCCGGTGACATGGTGGTGGCGGGTCGCGCTCACGGACGCATGAAGGCCATCACCGATTTCAAGGGTAATCCGGTCAAGCAGGCCGGCCCTTCCATGCCGGTGTCGGTCATGGGGCTCAACGAGGTGCCCGCTGCCGGAGACCTCTTCCAGGTTGTGGACAGCGAACGCGAGGCTCGAACCCTGGCAGCCCAGCGCCAGGACACGGATCGTTCTCAGGCCCGTTCTCGCAAGAAGGTCTCGCTGGAGGAACTGTTCGCCAATGTCCAGGCCGGCGAAGCCCGCGAGTTGCAGCTCATCGTCAAGGCGGACGTGCAGGGATCGCTCGAGCCGATCATGGTGGAGCTCGAGAAGCTCGGCCAGGGAGAGATCGGTCTCAAGGTGCTTCACGCCGAGACCGGCAATATTGGCGAAAACGATGTCATGCTCGCCTCCGCGTCCAAGGCCATCATTGTGGGCTTCAACGTCCAGGCCGAAGTCGCCGCGCGCCGTCTTGCGGAGTCGGAGGGTGTCTCCATCCGTTTGTATGAAATCATCTACCGCATGACGGAAGACATTGAGAAGGCCCTCCAGGGCATGCTCGAGCCGGTTGAGGTTGAAAAGGTCATCGGTCGGGCCAGCGTGCTGGCCGTCTTCCCCGCATCCAAGCTCGGCCGCGTGGCCGGCTGCCGCGTCTCTGAAGGCGAGCTACACCGAAACGCCCGCGTCCGCCTCTATCGCGGCACCGACCTCGTTTTCGAGGGCGAGATGGCCTCCCTCAGACATGAGAAGGAGGATGTTCGCGAGATTCGCACCGGATTCGAGTGCGGCGTCGGTTTCAAGAACTTCCAGGATATCCAGGTCGGCGACCTCCTGGTTTGCTACTCCGTGGAGAAGTCGTAACCGGTGCTGACAGCCGGAGAGCGATCGGGCCATGCCATCACAGACGCGCCTTCAACGAATCGCAGACCGCATCCGCCAGGAAGTCTCGGAGATGCTGATCCGCGACCTCAGCGACCCCCGTCTCCACCAGGTCTTCGTGACCGATGTCAATGTGGATCGGGAGCTCTCCTACGCCGATATCTATGTCTCAGCGCTCGAGGGCCGACCCCGTTCGCCGGAAGTCCTTGCCGGATTGGAATCGGCCAGCGGCTTCCTTCGACGCAATCTGGCGGCGCGTGTCGAGCTGCGCGTGTTTCCGCGTCTTCGATTCCACTGGGACCCCACGCCGGAGAATGCCGACAAGATCGAGCGGACGCTTGCGGAGATCCGCAAGAAGGACCAGCTCCCTTCGCAATGAATCAGCGCATAAGCTTTTCAGGGGGTTGAAGGGTGGTCGTTCGCAAACACCACCCCGGTGGCTGCCTCCTGAGTTGGCCAGTTCGCCGCGGGAGAATACAGACTCGATATGAAGAATGACATAAGCGATGCCGTGGGTGCGCGGCTGGCGTCGGGTCAGCACATGCTCATCGCCTCGCATGTGCGCCCGGACGGGGACGCCGTGGGCTCCTTGCTGGGCCTCGGGCTTGCCCTACGGGCAGCCGGCAAGCGGGTTCAGATGGTCCTATCTGACGGTGTGCCGTCGGCTTTCAGGCATTTGCCTGGGGCTGATCAGATTGGAACCCTGGTGGAGGATTCCGCATTTGACACATTCGTGACGGTTGACTGCGCCGACTTCAAGCGCGCGGGAAAGCTCATGGCCTCCCTCGGCCCTCCGGATGTCAATATTGATCATCACATCACCAATGAGAAATTCGGCAAGCTCAATCTGATCGAGGGGCACGAGGTCGCCACCTCGGCTATCCTCACCAATCATCTGCCGGCGTGGGGCTACTCGATCACTCCGCCCATCGCCGCCGCCCTGCTTACTGGCATTATCACGGACACGCTCGGGTTTCGTACCTCGAATGTCACACCGGAGGCCATGCGTCAGGTGGCAACGTTGATGGAATCTGGGGTTGACATGCCTGACCTCTATATGCGTGGATTGGTGCGTCGCTCCTACGCGGCCGCCCGCTACTGGGCAAGGGGCCTCTCCAACCTTGCGCGCAGGGATGGCATCGTCTACGGAACCCTGAGCCTCGAAGATCGCAAGCTGGTCGGCTACTCCGGGAGTGACGATGCCGATCTAATCAATGTCATCTCGGCCATCGATGGTTTCAAGGTGGCCATGATCTTCGTCGAACAGCCCAAAGAGCACGTCAAGATCTCGTGGCGCGCCTTGGAACCGGGGATTGACGTCTCCCTGGTCGCCCTGCGCTTCGGCGGTGGCGGTCACGCCGCGGCTGCCGGCGCGGACGTCGCCGGTTCCCTGGATCAGGTTGCCGCGGCGGCCCTCAAGAGCACCCGGGAATTGCTGCAGCTCTAGGGGCTCGCATCCTCTATAATCAATCGTACCGAGCTGTCCCGAAAGGACCTTGGGGGCTGCCACAGGAGGCAAGTGCGCATGGAAAGCCAGGATGTCAGGAACGCCATTTCCGGTGTTCTGGTTGTCGACAAGCCCGTGGGGATGACCTCTCACGACGTGGTGCAGGCCATCCGCAACGGGACGGGCCTGCGTCGCGCAGGTCATACGGGGACCCTGGATCCCCGGGCTTCCGGCGTGCTGGTCGTGCTGGTGGGCCCGGCGGTCCGCCTCAGTGAGTTCGTCTCCGCCTCTGACAAGCGCTACCAGGCCATCATCCGGCTGGGTTCCACGACCGATACCTTTGATGCCGATGGCAAGATCACGCAGCCCGCGCAGCCGGTCAATCTGACCGAGCAGCAGTTCGAAAAGGTCCTTGCAACCTTCGTCGGCGAAATCGAGCAGACTCCGCCCCCCTACTCGGCGGTCAAGGTTCAGGGCCGCAAGGCCTATGAGATGGCTCGTCAGGGCGAGGCAGTGGAGCTCGCGCCCCGCAAGATCACCGTCCATCACCTGGAGGTGCTCGAGTGGGCTCCCCCCGAGGCTGTGATTGATGTGCACTGCTCTTCCGGCACCTATGTCCGATCCTTGGCAAACGATCTCGGGGCCTCCCTGGGTTGCGGTGCCTATCTCGTCGGACTTCGTCGAACCAAGAGCGGCCGCTTCTCCCTTCGCGAGGCAACTCCTCTCAGAAAACTCCAGGAGGCGTTTCACGCCGGCAACTGGTATCAGTACCTCATTCCGGCGGCGGAGGCGTTGGCCGAGTGGCCCGTGATCGAACTCAGCCCCGATGATGTGGAGAACGTCCGCCACGGCCACCGCGTCAAGGCCGGCCCAGACGCCAAATCCGGATCCGTGCGCGGCGTCAGCACCCAGGGGGAGCTTGTAGCACTGATGGAGCTGGTCACGGGCGAGACCGGCGAGCCCGAATGGCAGCCCAAGAAGGTGTTCTTCTCGTAGGCAGAGCAAGGCGTTGTCCGTGGGGAAGCTGGGACTTCACGGCAGTCGCCCGCTCGCTATTCAAGTGGCCCGCTCCTGGGCATTCCGCAAGACTATGATTCACGTCCGCTCCCTCGAGGCCATCTCCATGCCGTCAAGCTGGCTGACCGTTGGCGTCTTTGACGGCGTCCATCGGGGCCATCAGCGCATCATCCGGACTCTCACGGAAGGTGCGCGCGCTCTCGACATGCCGGCCGTGGTGCTGACCTTTTGGCCTCATCCTGCCACCGTCCTGGGAGACGGAAAGGTGCGTTGTCTGACTACGGCTGACGAGCGTGCAGCCCTCCTTTCGGACCTGGGCGTCGACGCCGTGGTCACGCATCAATTCGATGCCGCCACCGCGGATACGACCGCCTTCGACTTCGTGGCCCGCATGCACCACCAGCTCAGCTTTCGGCGCTTGCTGATCGGCTACGATTTCGCTCTGGGAAAAGATCGCGAGGGCAATGCGGCCCGGCTTGCCGAAATTGGCGGGGAGCTCCGCTACGAGCTGGAAATCGTCCCTGCCGTGGGCGACGAAAGCGGCGTCATCTCCTCGACCGAGATCCGCAAGCTCGTTGCCACGGGAGACGTCGTGGCCGCGGCAGGGCTTTTGGGGCATGATTTCAGCCTTCACGGCCCGGTCGTTGCCGGCGATGGGCGCGGTCGCGACCTGGGCTATCCCACGGCCAATATTGACGTGCCCGCGGAAAAGATCCTGCCTGCCAACGGGATCTACGCCTGCTGGGCTTGGCTCGATGGCACGCGCTTTCGCGCCGCGGTCAACGTCGGGGTGCGCCCGCAGTTTCACCCGCAAGCCAGCAGCCCCCTGGTCGAGGCACATATCCTTGACCTGGATCGTCGCCTCTACGGGTCCGACCTGCGCCTGGATTTTGTCCACCGCCTGAGGGACGAAAAGCGTTTCCCCTCCGTCCCGGACTTGGTGGAACAGATCCAGAGCGACGTGGCTCGGACTAGGCAGCTTCTGTCGAGTGACGGCCGGTCATAGACGCTCCATGCCGCCTCTCCATGCGGGGCCGCCATCCCGCTTCTTGCTTCACCGTCAAACTTGCACGGTCAGCTATAATCCCGCACAACTCAGAGGCCTGCCTTGCCGCAGCGGCGCATCTACCTCCTTTCTCCCAAGGAACTGAGCCCGGAGACCATCGCGGTCGCGTTTGCCAAGACCTCTCGTTCTCCCGAGTCGTTTGACGAGATTGCGGCCGGCCTGAGCGAGCAACAATCTGCCAGCTTCCACGAGAAGTGGGTGGTCGGCTACGGCCACGCCTCCGTGGCTGAGCATGCCGTTCTTCACCTGGCGTTCGAGAATGTGTCTCGTCTTGCCATAGAGAACATCGAGTCGAATCGTCTCGCGTCCTACACCGAAAAATCCACCCGCTACCAGAAGTGGTCGCCTAATGACTTCCACGTTCCCGCCGAGCTTGACGGCCATCCGATGCGCGGGGACTACCTGGCGGTCTGCCGCTTGCTCTTCGATACCTATCTGACTGCTCTGGATTCCGTTCGGGGAATCGTCTTGAGCCGGGCCGAGCGGCGGCCCGATGAATCAGACGAGGCCCTGGACCGTCGCATTCGCTCGCAATACGTCGACGTTTGCCGTTTCCTTCTACCGGCTGCGGCCCTCGCCAACGTGGGCATGACCGCCAACGCCCGCGTCCTCGAGGGCATGATTCGCAAGATGCTCTCGCATGAGCTCATGGAGGTTCGGCAGATCGGCGAGGACGTGAAATCCGTGGCCCGCGGCCAGGTGCCCACCCTCGTCAAGTATGCCGAGGCAACCCCCTATCTCTCGGATGCCCGGGAGCGTCTCACATTGGCCGCCCAATCTGCGCGCGACTCGGTCGCCTCGCCGCCTGGAAAATCCTCCCCCGGCGCATCCATCGCTGCCGGCAGCGCTCCACCTGGCCAGTGTCAGCTGGTGGACTATGATCCCCAAGCCGAGAACCGCATCTTGGCCGCAGCTCTTTTTCGTCACACGGGTCTCTCCTACTCGAGCACCCTGGATTTCGTCACGGCTCTGGACCAGGACGCTCGCCAGCGGCTGGCGCAATCCCTCCTCGGCACCCTGGCCGAGCACGATGTCCCCGTTCGTGAACTGGAGTACTGTTCATACAGCTTTGATCTGGTGATGGATCAGGGGGCCTATGCGGAGTTCAAGCGCCATCGCATGATGACACAATCCCCACAGCCCCTAGGCACCCAACTGGGATACTCCCGCCCTCGTCTCTTTGATGACGCCGGTTGTGCCGCCGCCTACGAGCGCGCCATGCTCGCCGCCGCCGAGCTGTACGAGAAGCTGGCCCCCAGCTTGCCGCATGTTGCCCAGTACGCCGTGCCGAACGGCTTCCATCGCAGGGTCTTGGCCCGCTTCAATCTTCGCCAGGCCTTTGCATTGTGCGAGCTGCGATCTGCCCCCAATGCCCATTTCTCCATCCGCCTGGTCGCGCAGCGCGTGGCGCAGGAGATTCGGCGCGTCCATCCGTTGCTCGCGCAGTACATGCGTCTCGCACCAGAAACGCCGGACCAGTTGATGCGGCGTCACTTCGCCGCCCTCTAGTCCCTGCAGGGATTCGCCGGGACGCTAATCCTCTGCCTCCGGTGGCTTGCCAAATACCAGGTCGATCTCCCCCAGCACCTCCGGCGTCAGCTTCCGCGCCACCTCACCGGCTGCCATGTTTTCGCGTACTTGTTCCACCCGGCTGGCGCCCGTGATGACCGTGCTCACATTCGGATTCTTGAGCACCCAGGCGATCGCCAATTGGGCCAGCGTGCAGCCCAGCTCCTTGGCGATCTTTCCCAAGCCGCGGACCTTGGCCAGTTGCTCGGTATCCGTCATCCGCTTTCGCAACCAGTCGTAGCCCTTGAGCGCCGCGCGACTGTCCGTCGGGATGCCCGCTTCATACTTGCCGGTCAGCAGTCCGGAGGCTAGCGGGCTCCACGTCGTCGCACCGTAGCGGTAATCCTCGAACACCCGGGCGTATTCCTTCTCGAAGCGCTCCCTCTGGAACAGGTTGTATTCGGGTTGCTCGGTCACCGGCTTGTGCAGGTGGTGCTTGTCCGCGGTCTCGATCGCTGCCGCAATGTCGGCCGCCGGCCATTCCGAGGTGGCCCAGTAGAGTGCTTGTCCCCGTTGCACGATGTCGTGCATCGCCCAGACGGTCTCCTCGATCGGCGTCTTCGGATCCGGTCGATGGCAGAAGACCAGGTCCACGTACTCCATCTGCAGTCGCTGAAGTGAGCCGCCTATGCCCTCCAGCAGGCGCTTGCGATTCAGTGTGTTGCGTTCGTTGATCCCGTCGTATAGCCCCCAATAGAACTTGGTTGAGATCAGGAAACTCCCCCGGCGCCAGCCGAACTCCTTGAGCGCCGCCCCCAGGAGCTCCTCGGCCTTGCCTCCGCCGTATGACTCGGCGCAATCGAAGAAGTTGACGCCCATCTCGAATGCCGTAGCCAGACACTCCATCCCTCGGGCGGCATCCAGTTGGTTGCCGAAAGTCACCCACGTGCCATAGGAGAGCTCGCTGATTTCCAGGCCTGTGTGCCCAAGTCGTCGATATTCCATCTTTCCTCCGTGCAGGAGACTGCGGGGTTGAGATTCATACAATTCCTACGGCCATGTGCCGGGCCGTAGGAATTGGGTCGCTCGCGGCATTATAACGTCCCTCCAGTATAATGATTCCGTGCGACGTCTTGTCATCGGAGTTGCGATGCTGGCGGCTGCCTGCACCTCCGTGGCACCGCAGGCCCCGGCCGCCACTCCTGTCCTTCGTCCGTACGCAACCATCACACCCTCGGCAACCTCCGATCAGGTCACGGGCCTGATCATCTCGCCGGAGACGCCGCTGCCTTCGCCCACTCCCTCTCAGTACAGCATCAGATCTGGCGATACCCTAAGCCAAATCGCAGAGCGCCATAACCTCACCCTGGATGCCTTGCTCGCAGCCAATCCCGGCGTGAATCCGGCAGCCCTGCGCGTGGGCCAAGAACTGGTCATCCCCGCCGCCCTCGCTGGCGACTCGGACCTCGCCACTGCCACGCCGGCACCTCTTCCGATCTCGCAGATTGCCTGTCGCCCAACCGCCACCGCTGCAGTCTGGTGCTTTGCGCTGGTTCACAATGACACACCCCATACCATCGAGAATGTTACCGGCCAGATCACGGTCGTCGACTCCGCGGGAACCGAAATCGCAGCCAAGAGCGCTGTGTTGCCCCTGGATATTCTGCCGCCCGGTGCCTCTATGCCGCTCGCAGTGCTCTTCACCGAGCCGCTCCCCGCTGATGCCAAGCCCCTCGTCCGGATTCTCACCGCCATCCAGCTTCTTCCTGACGATCCGCGATATGTGCCGGCCGTTATCCAAGACTCCCTGGCGCAGGTTAGCTGGGCCGGACTGAGCGCCCAGGTGAGTGGGCATATTTACGTGCCTGAGTCTTCGCCCAATGCTGCCTCCGTCTGGCTGGCGGCGGTTGCCTATGATGAATCGGGAAATCTGATTGGCTGGCGGCGGTCAGATCTTGCCTCAGGCCTCAACGCCGGATCCACTTCTCCCTTCGAGTTCATGGTCTCCAGCCTGGCAGGCAGGATCGATAGGGTGGACGTACTTGTGCAGGCTCGGCCTTGAGTCGCAATCCTCCACTTGCCGGTGATGGCTTCTCGGCTCTTCGGCTTCCCGAACGGCGGCCTTCAACTGTCATGCCCCGCTTCATGATCCCCTGCTGCGCCGGGCCATGTCGGGTCCGCACTTCCGGCACGCGCTGCGTCTGAACGACCCTTTCAACAGGCAAGGGCACTGCCAAAGCAGGGCGGCCCTCGCTCGCCCCTTTCTTGCGCGCCCGCGCTTGACACGCGGCCGCCTGGGGGTGTACCATCCCTATGTTCGACGAAACGGGGAGCCTGGGTCACAGGCTGAGAGGAGCGTGCGACGCTCGACCCGCATGACCTGATCCGGACCATGCCGGCGGAGGGAAAATCGTGCATTCGAATTCATCCTCCGCCATGGAGGATTTCTTGTTGCCCCGCCTTCTAGCTCCTGGCACTCAGACACCTCCGCTGCGCGGCAATAGGATCCACTCGGCGCATCCAGCATCTTCGAGGCGCCAGTGAAGGGCGCTCTTCGCATCGTGGTCTTCGCCGGCGGTCTCCTGCCGGACCCAGACGCAGCCCGGCGCCTGGTCCGTTCGGAGGATCTGCTCATCTGTGCGGACGGCGGCGCTCGGCACGCTCGAACCCTCGGCCTCGCCCCGCACCTGATCGTCGGCGACCTCGATTCCCTCAACCAGGCGGATGTGGAACACTTCGTTTCTCATCGCGTTGCCTTCAAGAAGTATCCGAAGGACAAGGACCAGACAGATCTGGAACTGGCTCTGTCGCATGCCTTGGAGCGCGATCCTGAGGCAATCATCATCATCGGCGCTTTGGGTGCCCGCCTGGATCACACCCTGGGCAACATTGCCCTGCTTGCCGATTCGCGGCTCGTCGGACGTGACTGTTGCCTGGATGACGGGGTCGAGCGCGTGATGCTCTGCCGTGATCGGGTGCCGATTTCGGGCACGCCCGGCGACCTCGTTTCCCTGATTCCCTGGGGCGGTCCCGCCTCGGCTGTCCACACCACGGGCCTGAAGTGGCCCCTTGGCGGCGAAGTCCTTGTCCCCGAGCGCTCGCGCGGCATCAGCAACGTCCTGCTGCACGAAACCGCCGAAGTTCGCGTGGAGGGCGGCTGGCTCCTGGTTGTGCACCGGCGCCTCAGCCCTGGTGCGGGAGCTGGTTGAAGAGCGTGGCATGAGACGCATGCTTGTTCTTTTTCTCCTTCTTGCGGTGGGGTGCGCGCCGCCTGCATCCGGCCCGGTGACGCTGACGGTGATGACCCATGATTCGTTTTCAGTATCCGAGGGCGTCGTCAGGACCTTTGAGAGTGCCAACAATGCGTCGCTCGCGTTCCTCAAGAGCGGGGACGCCGGCGCCGCCTTGAACAAGGCCATCCTCTCCCGCAGCGCGCCCTTGGCCGATGTCTTCTACGGGGTCGACAACACCTTCTTGGCCCGCGCCCTGGAGGCGGATATCTTCGAGACCTATCACTCGCCGGCCCTGGCGGGTATTCCCGCCGCCTTCAAGCTTGATCCGTCCGACAGGGCCCTCCCCGTCGATTACGGCGATGTCTGCATCAACTACGACAGGGCCTACTTCAACTCGCGGAACCTGGCGGTCCCCCAAGATCTGCAGGATTTGCTGCGACCTGAGTATCGGGGCTTGCTCGTCGTGGAGAATCCCGCCAGCTCCTCGCCTGGCTTGGCCTTCCTCCTGCTCACCATCAAGCGCTTTGGTGACCCGGGCTACCTTGAATATTGGCGAGCCCTCCGCCAAAACGGCGTGGTGGTTGTCGACGGTTGGGAGACTGCCTACTACACAAATTTCAGCGGCTCCTCGGGGCGCGGTCTGCAGCCTCTGGTTGTCTCATACGCAACCAGCCCGGCGGCGGAAATGATCTTCGCCCAACCGCCGCTTGAGGAAGCGCCCACTGCCTCCATCACGGGACCGGACACATGTTTCCGCCAGATTGAGTTCGCAGGAATTCTGAAGGGTTCCGGGCACCAGATCCTTGCGCGGCGCCTGATTGACTTCCTGCTCGGCGTCGCGTTCCAGGCTGATGTCCCACTCCAAATGTTTGTTCATCCCGTCCTGCCGGGTGTTCCGCTGCCGGAAGCCTTCACACAATATGCACCGGAGCCCGCCCGGCCGGCCTCCCTCCAGCCGGACCAGATAGCACGGAGCCGTGACAAGTGGATCCGGGCATGGACGGACGTGGTGATCCATTGACTCGCCCGGCAGATCTGGCGTTGCGCCCGCCGCCTGTGCTTCGCGCGCGTCCTGCTTCACGCCGCTGGTTGGGGCGGGCGGCGCTCTGGATACTGCCGCTGGCCTACCTCGCTATCTTCTTCTTTCTGCCCCTGGCGCGGATTCTGACGTTCAGTCTTCACCTCGAAACGCTCTCCGCGTCCAATCTTCGTCTCGCCCTGGAAGCGCTGGGATTTACTTTCTTCCAGGCTACCCTCTCGACACTGCTCACGCTCGCCTTGGGTTTGCCGGCTGCCGCCCTCTTCGCATACTACGACTTCCCCGGAAGGGCTCTGCTGCGCGCCCTCACCGCAGTCCCTTTCATGCTGCCAACGGTTGTCGTGGCTGCTGGATTCAGTGCCCTGCTCGGACCCCGTGGTTGGCTCAACCTCATCCTGTATCGCCTTTTCGATTTGCCGGCCCCTGCCCTTGTCTTCTCCGGGACGCTCTCGGCGATTCTGGTCGCCCACGTCTTCTACAACACGACAATTGTGATCCGACTCGTGGGCGGCGCACTCTCAGCCCTTGATCCCCGGCTTCGCGAGGCAGGCACAACGCTGGGCGCCGATCAGCGCCGCGTCTGGTGGCATGTCCTTGTCCCGCTCCTGCGCCCTCCGCTCCTGGCTGCAGTGCTGCTGGTCTTTCTCTTTGATTTCACCAGTTTTGGAGTCATCCTCCTGTTGGGCGGGCCGTCTTTTGCCACGTTGGAGGTGCAGATCTATGTTCAGGCTCTGCAGCTGCTTGATCTGCCGCTGGCCGCCCTCCTGTCCCTGATCCAGTTGCTTTGTACTTTGGGCTTTTCCATCCTCTACACCCGCCTGATGACCCGGAATCGCATCCAGACCACACCTCGCCCGATGGGGCTGAATCGACGGCCGCCTTCCTCGGCCCGGCAGCGACTCTTCGTGGCAGCGATGGTATCGGTCCTGGCTGTATTCTTTGTGCTTCCCCTGCTTTCCCTGCCGCTTCGATCCCTTTCTCGCCTTGAAGCCGACCGCGGCCAGCGGGCCGACGCGCGTTTCGGGCTCACCAGTGCCTACTACGAGGAGTTATTCATCAACCGCCGGAACTCCGTGTTCTACGTGCCCCCGGCGCGCGCCGCCCTCAACTCGCTGGCCTATGCGGCCTCCACGGTGGGGTTGTCGCTTCTAATGGGCCTTCCTGCCGCATACGCTTTGGCCCGACCGGGCCGCCTCGAGCGCATCTTGGACCCGATCCTTGTTCTTCCGCTGGGGACCTCCGCAGTTACGCTTGGTCTCGGCTTTATCCTTGCCTTTGGACGATGGCTGGCCTCACCTTGGATGGTCCCGTTGGCCCATACGCTGGTCGCACTGCCCTTCGTCATCCGGACTCTTCAGCCGCCCTTGGCCACCCTGCCGGAACGCCTGCGTATGGCATCCGCCGCGCTGGGCGCCTCGCCCCTGCGCACATGGTGGGTGGTCGATTCGCCCATCCTCCGAAGGGCGGTGCTCTCAGCAGCCGGTTTTGCGTTCACCGTCTCGCTCGGCGAGTTCGGCGCCACGGTTCTGCTCTCCCGGCCTGAGTATCCGACCATCCCCGTTGCCATCTTCCGCTTCCTTTCTCAGCCCGGCGGGCTGAACTACGGACAGGCGATGGCCATGGCGACCCTGCTGATGGTGCTCACGACGGCTGCCATCCTGCTCATTGAAGGACTGCGCTTGCCAGGCGCATCAGAATTCTGATGCTCGAGATCCGAGACGTTCACAAGAGCTATGAGGGCCAACCGTTGCTGCAGGGTGTGTCGCTGACCGTGGGGCAGGAGGAGATCCTATGCCTGCTGGGTCCGTCCGGAAGCGGAAAATCGACGCTGCTCCAGATCATTCTCGGATTGGATACCCCGGAGGCAGGTCAGATCCTGTGGCAGCGGAAGGACCTGGCTTCCACTCCCCCGCATCAGCGCGATTTTGGCATGGTGTTTCAGGACTACGCCCTCTTTCCGCACCTTGATGTGGCCGGCAACATTGCCTTCGGTCCGCGCATGAAGGGCTGGCCCCGTGACGAGCGCGCTCGGCGCGTCGCGCAGGTGCTGGAGCTTGTCAACCTGTCGGGTTTTGAACGCCGACAGGTTGTTGGGCTCTCGGGCGGCGAACAGCAGCGCGTCGCCCTCGCCCGTGCACTGGCGCCCCGCCCAAGACTGCTGCTCTTCGACGAGCCTCTCGGTGCCCTCGATCGCGCTTTGCGCCAGGAGCTCCTCGAGCAACTGCGCCGGGTCCTTCTGCGCACGCGTATCCCGTCCATCTACGTGACCCATGACCAGGAAGAGGCCTTCCAGATCGGGGACCACATCGCCCTCCTTCATGAAGGACGCATCGTGCGTGCAGGCACCCCCGAAGCCGTCTGCTCCAAACCGGGATCGGCCTGGGTTGCGGGCTTTCTGGGTTTGGGCAATGTCATCTCAGGCAGATTGGTGGCCCGGCAGCGGCTGGAAACGCCCTTTGGCGTTCTCACGCTGCCGTGCAAGCACAAACATCGCATGGGCGAGATTCTGCACGTCTTGGCCCGCCCAAGACCCGCGCCCGGGGGCGCCCTCTTTCGCGGCGTTGTGCGGGACGTGACCTTTCGCCCGGATGGCTACCGGGTTGAATTGGCCGGCGGACTGTATTTCGATGCCCCCACGGCTCATCGGCGGGGGCGCCGTACGGCCGTTCGGCTGACCTTGGAGTGCCTTGCCTAGGAAAACGGGCTCGGACCACGGGCCCGGCGTCGTGCAGACCCCGTCCCTCACCGTCTCCAAACTCGATCTTTCCGGCCGCGTGACCTGGCAGTACTCAGGGCGCTTGCTTAACCGCAGCGCCCATCGCATCGTCTTGGAGGCTTGGTTTGATCGGGATGACCGCCCGTTTCTTGACCTGGTGCTCAAGCACGGGGATCGGTTCGTGGAAAACTACTATGACGATCGTGGCTACAACCTCTACGAGATCTTCGATCGCGACACGCAGACCCTCAAGGGCTGGTATTGCAATCTGAGCCGACCGGCATCCTTCACAGCCTCCGGAGTGTCCTGGGTTGATCTCGCGCTCGACCTCTGGGTCTGGCCGGATGGCCGCAGGGCTGTCCTGGACGAGGATGAATTCGACGCTCTGCCTCTCGAACCTGCCGAGCGCCGACATGTCAGGAATGTCCTGCTCGCTCTGGAGCAAGCGTTTGACGCCAATCGGCCTCCGCCTTGACCGCTGGCCGTCTCGCCTGAAGAGCTAGAAGGAAACTCCGAGTGCTCTCAACACCGCGTCCCCAAACTGCCACGCGAATCCGGCGGCGATGCTGCAAAGGCAGCATATCACCAGCAGTACGATGATCACGATCACCAGGGTGTTGCGCTTGGGCTTCTCTGGCTGGGCGGGCGGTGCGGTGTACGTGTCCTGAGTCACCTTCTCAACTCCTTCCCCAGATTCGGGCTTTCTTGACATGGTATGCGGCGTACCGCATGTTTCACGTGCGCGTCAATCGTCTCGTGGCCAGGCAGCCTCATGCTGCCTTGGTCTCATCCATGGGCCGGGCCCACCACCATAGCAGAACCACGATCACAATCCCGACCAGCACCGCCACCAGCACTGGCATCAAGACCGATGCAACAGAGACCGCGGTTGAGGTAATGTCCTCGGCCACGCTCACCGGGGTGTTTCCCGTCCCCCCGGTGGTGACCGTCACCAAGGGTCGCATGGCGGCCGACTTCGCCAGGTGCACCCCGCCGGCCACCAGCAGCCCGCACGCCAGGGCGACCACTGGATTGATGCCTTTGATGACATTTGTGCCGGCCGCGAACGCGATCGCCCCTGCCACGGGCCGCACAAAGGTTTGCAGCAGGTCATTGATGTGATTGACCGCCGGCACCTTGTCGGCCAGCATCTCGATGATCAGCAGGATCCCCAGCAGGATCAGGATCCACGGGTTTGCCAGCGTATCGAACGGTGGCGCCAGCTCGATCAGGTCCGTGTAGTGCGCGATCACTCCCACTACCAGCAGTGGAATATAGGCATTCAAGCCGGCGCTGGCTGAAAGCCCAAAAGCGGAAAAGATGGCGAACAGTGCTTCCATGCAACTCTCCTATCCCTGCAATCCGGGGAAACCTCCCCAGGTGTGCGTCAGGTTCAAGCGAACCAGGTCTATGCCCAGGATCATCACCAGCGCCAGCGTCAGCCCGGCGGCGGTCGGCAGCCACAGTTGCCGCGCCCTCTCAAACGCGTTTTCCTGCCGCATGGCCATGATCCACACGATGCTGAACACGATCGAAAGCAGCCCCAGCACTCCCAGGGTGCTCAAGACCGCCACGGGGTACAGTACGGCGGGTTGCTCTGTCAGCATCGCGAAATCGAGCACCAATACGATTCCGACCAAGCCCAGGAACTTTCTCCACCCAAGGGCCCTCTCCGGGATCGGCTTGCGCCACACACTTTGGTTGTACATGGGGTAGAGCAAAGCCGCGAGCGCCACGCCCATGCCGCTCCCGGTGAACACCCGCGTCACGCTGCTCGTGTTGTACAGGTTCGGGATCCCCGCAAAGGCATTCGCGTCCATGGATTTGATCAAGCCCAGGTACGAATTGGCGCCATCCAGGGCAAACGCTAGGAAGAAGGCGATCAGCGTTGCCGCTATGGCTCGGCGTGGCAGAAGACTGCTTCGCGGACTGCTGAGGCCCTGAAAGATCAGTGCGATGGCCGCCGCATTGAATTCACCCGTGCAGCGCGCGCACAGCGGCATCTGCAAGGCGCCAACGTGCAGCGAGTGCGAGTCCAGCCGGTGACAGACCGCGTAGCCGATGGCGTCCATCTTGCCCATCGCGCCAGGCGGCGCCACATACATCCACGCTGCCAGGGCCGCCAGCAGTCCTGTCAGTATCGCTCCTCGAACCCAAGGCCCCGTCTTGCTGCTCACGCTCCCTGACATGCTGGGGTGCATTATATGGTCCTTGTTCGCCATCTGCAAGAACACGCCCGCGGGTTCCCCGCACGGCGATCAAGCATGGTGCCGACACAGTAGCTCTGCTGTCATCAGTGGCGTTGGGCTTGGGACTCACTTAAACCAGAATGCCGTCGATGCCGACGGCATTCGTGGGCGCTGTGGCTTCCTTCTTACTTGAGGAGGGATGCCACAGCGCTGCGTTGCATGCTACTATCCATGATGGACATCACCTCCTCCTTTCTAAAGGATAGCGGTGGTATGGGATCCCCCTGGAAGTACGCCGAGTATGACATACCTCGAACGGGCTGTCAAT
>DATIPW010000381.1:0-4147 GCA_035471605.1 Anaerolineales bacterium
ATGATGAACGGCACCTGTGCCGGCCGCTCCAGTTCGTCCTGTATGTGCAGGCCGGTATGCATGAAGGAAGCGATGGTGGCCTTGACGGAAGCCGATCGCGGATCGAACTCATGGATCGTGGTGGTCCAGACCACGGAGGCAGACTGCATCCGATCGAAGACGCGCAGGATGTCCAGGTTGTCCTGCAGAGTGGTCGCGCGCCGCTCACCGGTCTTGAAATCGCGGATGTAGATGCCGCCGTTGTCCAGCACATAGCCGGTACAGGCGGACGGCAAAGGCACATCGTGTTCGGGCACCCTGGCTCCGAGGGTGAACGATCCGGGTGCCGTGGTCAGGGCCTGCGCCACCAGCTCGCGCGGCAAGCGGATCACGCCGCTGTCACTGTCCCCGCTGGCGCCGTGCTGTTTGAGGATGGCGCGCGCTTTGCGACTGCGGATCTGCACGCCGATCTCCTCCAGGATACGAAGGCTTTGCTCGTGGATCGCCTCTCTCTCGCTCTGGGACAGTACCTGAGACTGAACCTGCATGCTTTCCGCCCTAGAACAAGTTAGTGCCCCAATCCCGCATGCGCGTCGTCTCCTGAGGTCATTCGGCCTGATGGACCGCGAAGACCCGGTCTCCGGGCTCTACGGTGGCGGCCTGTTGTCCGGCGGCAAGCACCAGCAGGAAGCCCCTGCGGCCATTGTCCAGGAACTGCAGCGTCGACTTCAACTCATCCGCCGGAAGAGATTCGGGCGGACTGCCTGCAGCAAAGTGACTGAACTCCCGGCAGGGAGTGGCCACGCGGACGATGTCGAAGAATGCCCGGCTGCCCGTCTGCGCGCTTTCGACGGCAATCTGCTGGCCCAGGTCGTCCCGCCATACCGCGCGTTCGCACTCCACGATCATGTTCTCGCCTGCTGCCCCATCGACCATGTGCCCCCCAAAGCGAGCCCGCATGACCTCGTAGTGGGAGCTGAATCCGATCGAAACCAGGTCCTTGCTGTCGTAGGCCTTGTCGGGATGGTGCATATGGTGAATATCCAGAATGCGTTCTCCGTCCGGGCCCGAAGCCTCCACCCCCAGCGGCGTGATGAGCAGCCTCTTGACTTCGAGCCGGCGCGAAGGATCGTAGACCTCGCCGGAAGGTGATGGGTAAATGAGTCCTCGGGGCTGTATCTGGACCAGACTGACGTTTCCCAGGTGACGCCCGCCTTCGATCATGTCCCACTCTCCCTGTTGGAGTCCGCTTTGGAATTGCGGCAAATGTACCATAGAGCCTTTCCAAGCGCCGCGTCCGTTGCCGCAGACCCCCGGGGAGCGGGCAGTTTCTCGGCGCCGTGCCGCCGCAGTTGGGTAGAATCCGGAAAAGGACATCCCATGGCCCAAACTCCCGCACGCACGGCACAAACAGTCACCCTGCCCTCTCAAGCGCAAGTGGTGATCATCGGCGGAGGGGTGATCGGCTGCAGCATTGCGTATCACCTGACCAAGCTCGGGTGGCGCGACGTGCTGCTTCTGGAACGCAAGCAGCTGACCTCGGGCACCACCTGGCACGCGGCCGGGTTGATCGTCACGCCCACCAATGATGAGGTGGCGGTCGAGATCGCCACGTACACGCGCGAGTTGATAAAGTCCCTGGAGGCGGAGACGGGCCAGCCGACCGGCTTCAGGGCGATCGGCTATCTGCAACTGGCCTGCACCCGCGATTGGCTGGAGGAGAGGCGTCGCATGGCGGTTGCCGCGCGACGGCTGGGCGTGAACTACCAGGAGATTGCACCGTCGGAAGTGAAGAAGATGTGGCCCCTGGCAGAGACCGGCGACGTGCTGGCGGGCTTCTATACGCCGGAGGACGGTCGCGCCAATCCGGTCGACGTGACGATGGCCCTGGCCAAGGGGGCAAGGATGGGCGGCGCGACCATCATCGAGGATGCCGAGGTCACGGGGATCCTGCGAGAGCGGGGCCGGGTCACCGGCGTGGCTACTGACAAGGGCGAGATCAAGGCCGAGTACGTGGTCAACTGTGCCGGTCTGTGGGGGCGGCGCGTGGGAAAGCTCGCCGGGGTCAACGTGCCGCTGCAGGCCGCGGAGCACTACTACCTGCTTACGCAGCCGATTGAGGGAGTGCATGCCGACCTGCCGATCATCGAGGATTTCGAGCGCTACTCGTACTTTCGCGAGGAGGTGGGAGGCCTGATGGTGGGTTTTTTCGAGCCCATCGCCGCGCCGTGGGGAATCAATGGGATCCCGGAGGACTTCGCCTTTGGGGAGATCAAGCCCGATTGGGATCGCATGCTGCCGTATATCGAGATCGCCACCGGGCGCATTCCCGCGCTGAAGGAGGCCGGGATCCACAAGCTGTTCTGCGGACCGGAGAGCTTCACGCCAGACGGCGGCCCCCTGTTGGGCGAGGCGCCCGAGTTGAAGAACTTCTTTGTTGCCGCCGGGCTGAACTCCCTGGGCATCCTTCAGTCTGGCGGGGTCGGACGGATCATGGCGCAGTGGATCGTCGAGGGTTCCTGCCCGGTGGAATACCATCACATCGACATCGCGCGCTGCCTGCCGTTCCAGGGGACGTCGCGCTACCTGGCCGACCGCACCGTGGAAACGCTGGGCCTGCAGTACAGGTTGATCTACCCCAATTTCAGCAATCAGACGGCCCGCCACGTGAGGCGAACCGCCATCCATGAGCAGCTCAAGAGCGCCGGGGCGTTCTTCAGCGAAGGGATGGGCTGGGAGATCCCCGACTGGTACGCGCCGCCCGGGGTGGCGCCGGAGATCCGGGAGTACTCATGGGGACGGCAGAACTGGTTCGAGTACCACGCCGCGGAACACCAGGCTTGCCGCGAGGCGGTCATCCTGATGGACGTCACCTCCATGTCCAAGTTCCTGGTGCAGGGACGGGATGCCGGGAAGGTGCTGAACAACATCTGCTCCAACGATGTGGATGTTCCGGTCGGAAAGGTGGTCTACACCCAGTGGCTGAACGAGCGCGGCGGCATGGAGGCCGACCTGACGGTCACGCGCCTGGCCGAGGACAAGTTCTTCATTGTGAGCGCGGGGGACTTCTACACGCACGACCTGATGTGGCTCAGGCGGCATATTCCCGACGACGCGCACGCGATCGTCACGGATATGACGTCCGCCTACACGCTGATCAACGTGCAGGGTCCCCGGTCCCGTGATCTGATGAGGCGCATCACAACGGTCGACGTCTCGAAAGAGGCCTTCCCGTACATGAGCGCCCGGGAGATCGACGTCAAGTACGCGCTGGTGCATTGTCTGCGGGTGACCTACGAGGGCGAGCTGGGCTTCGAGTTATACGTGCCAGCCGAGTTCTCGGCGCATGTCTACGAGGCGGTGGTCGAGGCCGGCCATGACCTGGGACTTAGGCACGCCGGATTCCAGGCATTGAATTCGCTGAGGATCGAGAAGGCGTATCGCGAATACGGCCACGACATGGACAACACGGACACGCCGCTGGAGGCCGGCCTGGGTTGGGCCGTGCGCCTGGACAAGCCCGGCGGCTTCATCGGAAGGGATGCCCTCCTGCGCCACCGGGACAGCGGTCCGCTGAAGTACCGGATGGTGCAGTTCCTGCTGCAAGACCCGGGACCGCTGCTTCACGGAGATGAGGTCATCTACCGCGACGGGAAGATCGCCGGGCACCTGCAAACCGGCGCCTACGGCTTCACGCTGGGCGCGGCAATGGGCATGGGTTTCGTCCACCACGAGGTCGACGCCTCGCCAGAGTTCATCAACAGCGGAGCGTACGAGATCGACATCGCCGGGGAGCGATACCCGGCGCGGGCCTCGCTGCGCCCCCTGTATGACCCGCTGAACGAACGCGTGCGCAGCTGACGCCCCGGTCCCCGGCCCGAGGGGCACGGTGCTGGATTCAGGAGGGATACATGTACAGCCAGACTCCGTCGATTGAACCGATCATCCCCGCGTACCGGCTGCGGCTCCTGGACGACGCGCAGCTTCAGCGGTTCCAAGCGGGAACGTTTCAGATCCTGGAACGGACGGGATTCCACTGTCCCTCGGAACGCGTGCTGAAGATCTATGCGGAACACGGCGGCCGCGTCGATTTCAAGACCCAGACCGTCAAGCTGCCTTCGGACGTCATCTTGGGTTCGCTGGCCCATGCCCCGCGGCATTACACCCT
>DATIPW010000382.1:0-2564 GCA_035471605.1 Anaerolineales bacterium
CTTCTGTCCCCACGGCGATCGCCACCGGCCCGCGCAGATCAGCCTGGCCTAGATCCGTGCCGGCGTTGGGGTTGGCCGCCACGACCTTGACCGCGTGCGCGCGAAGATAGGCGAGGGCGTCGGCGCTGGAGAGCTCGATCACCGGAACGGCGAGCAGCGCGCCGCGCGAAGCGCGGACGACGTTCGGGCTGTAGATATCCGCCCGTTCGTCGCAGACAATGACCCCATCGGCATGCGCCGCGTCCGCCGTTCGCAGGATGGCGCCCAAGTTGCCCGGTTTCTCAACAGCCTCCGCGACTACCAGCAGCGGGCTCGCGGAGAGGCTCAAAGTCCTCGGGCCGGAGGCCGGTCGCCGGAAGACCGCCAGCCAGCCATCGGGATTCTCCCGAAACGACAGCTTCGCAAAGATGGCGGAAGAGACCGTGAGCCGGTCCCCCTCCGTGGATGCCAGAGCGCCGCTGGCCAGCTCCGGAGCTGAGATGAGCGTCTCCGGCACCTGGCCTGCCGCCAGGGCCAGCCCGATCTCGTACTCCCCCTCCACCAGGAACAGCCCCGTGGCTCTTCGATGCCGCGGGTTGGTCTTGAGGCGCAATATGGACTTGATCCGAGGATTCTGAAGGCTTGTGATGTGCATCTTGGCCTCGGTGCAGGATTCTAGCCCCGCAGTTCACCTATGCGAAATCCTTCCGGGGGTGCGAGGTGATCGCCGCAGTTGGAGCCGCTGCCGCATCCACTTGGCACAAACCCTTTCCAGACAGCCTTCATCGCGTTGTCGAGCCCGGCGATCTCCGATGCTGGGCGGGGCGCGGCTCCTATCTCACAGGATGGTTGTGAAGGTTCGCAGCGGCGTCACTCCAGAGGCCCCCGATTGGGTGCTTCGATCGGCGGACCCTGTTTGCGAGAATCTCGATCCGCCGAGATCAAAGCCCTTTCCAGGGCAGGCCCACGCGCGCCTGTCAACGACCTGGAGGAGTGCATCAAGGCCCCGGCACCCGCACGTATTTGTCGAAGAAGCGTGCACTGCGCTCCATGAAGGCCACCCAGCTGTCACCCACAAACGAGTGACGCTCGCCGTCGTAGCCAAAGAGTTCAACCGGTCTTCCTGCTGCCTCCAGGGCAGAAAACAGCTTCTGTGACCACTCCGGTGGGGTTCCCGCCATGTTTTCACCATCCCGTGTTCCATAGTGGATCTGGATCGGAACACTGACAAGTTCGAGATTGTGGATCGGGGACGTGCCCGCCAGGAGAGCCGCATCCAGCGAGGCTTCATAGTAAGCTTTGATCAGCTCAGGCGGGAGATCGAGTGGAATGACATCCGAGGAGTTGCAGCCGAGCTGATTCTCGCCGGCTTCAATGTCCCCGATGCAGCCCAGCCCCCAGCGCGCCAGGATATCCGCGTCGTCCGCGCTCACCGTGGAGTACAAGACCGCCGCTTTGACTGGCGTCTCCAAGGTCAGCACTTTCATGGTCACCCCCCCACCCATGCTGTGCCCCCACATGCCGATCCTTCCGGTGTCCGCCTCGGGAATGGACTCTGCCGCCCGCATCAGATTCACGACGTCAATGACCAGGCCCGAATAGTACAGGCTTGGGCCCGCCTCGGATCCGTCCCAGCTGCGGTAGTCACTGGACAGGGTGAGGTAGCCGCGCCGGTTGAGGTACTCCGCGGCCCGGTCCGTGCCATCCCCGGCACGGTATTCGATCCGATTGAAGAAGCCGTGATTCATGACGATCACCGGAAACGGCGGCTTGCCTTGAGCCGGCACCTGCAGGATCCCGGTGATCCGCAGGCCATCACTCAGGTACGTGATGGCATATCGCGTGAATATGCTTGTCTTGAGCTTTTCCTCCCGGCCGACCAGCTTGGCTGGCGTCCAGGGGCGCTCACGCAATCCCCTCAGCGTGTAAGGCTCCAGCCACTGCTGCGTGGTGAGCGTGGGGGTGCCTTCCGGAGTGGGCGCGAGGGTTGCAGCGACCGAAGTGACCGACGCTGTGGGGGCCGCAGGAAGCGGCGCGGGGTTTCCGCAGCCTGCCAGCAGGGCGACGGCAGCGGCGCACGCCAGGGCCAAACCTGGGCGGGCCCACCTCATTTGCCTGGATCGAAAAGTCGGGAGCACGGGTTGATTATACAATTGCGGTCGGAACATTCATGACCTTTGTCATTTGTGATTTCAATTCCCGTGACATATACTGTGCGGGAACGGTGGCCCATTGCGGAGGAGACATGTCTGAGCCTCGAAAGAAGATCGCCCTCCCCTACCTGTTTGACAAAGTCGCCCGCGGCGAACCCATCACCTGGCTGACCTGCTATGACTATCCAACGGCTCACCTTCAGGAGCAGGCCGGGATCGAGATGATCCTGGTCGGGGACAGCCTGGGCATGACCATGCTGGGCTACGAGTCGACCCTGCCCGTGACCATGGAGGACATGATCCGTCACAGCCAGGCCGTGCGCCGGGGAGCTCCCACGGCGTTCGTGATCGGGGACATGCCCTATATGAGCTACCAACCGTCGGTGGAGACAGCCATCCGCAACGCGGGCCGGTTCATGGCAGAGGCCGGCA
>DATIPW010000383.1:0-4367 GCA_035471605.1 Anaerolineales bacterium
GCCGGGCGGTCCCCCGCGAACATGAAGGTGAATACGCCCCGCGGCCCCACCAGGGCATCGTAGGCGTAGTACCAATCGTCGCGGTAGTATGTCAACTGCGGAAGCTGCGGCAGATAGGCCAGCGCTGCAATGGCCGCGATCCAAGACATCCTCTTCCACAAGCGATCGACCAGGAATGCTGGCATGTTCAAGGGCTTGCGTTGGCCGGCCAGCGGCTGCACCGGGGCCGCCTGCCGCGCGCCTCCTGCTGCTCCCGCCCGGTCATCATCCGGCGGGTTCGTCCGGATTGGAGGCCGGGATATGCACCGGCTTTTCCTTCCCCAGTTCCAGGGAACGCTGGTAGGCGGCCCACACGGCCCGCGAGATCGCAGAGCGGAAGCCTGCCTTTTCCAGATAGTACAGCGCTTCGGCGGACGTTCCCCCGGGTGAGGTCACTTGGTCCCGCAGGGCCGCCGGATGCAGACCGGCGCGTTGATAGAAGTCTGCCGAACCCTTCACCGTCTGCAGCACCAGCGCCTCCGCGATCCGGCGCGGGAATCCCATGTGAACACCGGCATCGATCAGCGCCTCCATGAAGAGGAACACGTAGGCCGGCCCGTTCCCGGACAGGGCCGTGGCCATGTCCAGGTACAGCTCATCCTCCACCAGCACCTGCTCGCCCAACGCCTCCAGGATCTGCCGCGCCAGCTCGCGCTGCGCGCTGGAGGTCTCGTGCGACGCCGTCCAGACCGCGATGCCTTCCCCGATCCGCGCCGGGGTGTTGGGCATCGAGCGCACCACAGCCTTGTGCTTCAGGCCGGCGGTCAGCTTCTTGAGCGACGCGCCCGCCACCACCGAAATCACCAGGGCCTCCGACTTGATGCCCTTCAAGCCTCGCATGACTTCGCTCAGCCGCTGGGGTTTCACCGCGATCACCACCACGTCCGCGCGCTGGACGGCCGCCGAATTGCTCGTTGTCGTCTGGATGTCATACTTGCGCTGCAATTCGGCCAGGCGTTCCGCGCGCGGGGCGGACGCGATCAGGTCGGACGGCCTGACCAGTTTCTTGCGCAGCGCGCCGGCGATCACCGCCTCGCCCATGGCGCCCGCGCCGATGAAGGCAATTCGTTTCTTGAGCATCTTCCCTCTGAGCTGGTTTCCCGTACCCACCCGGGCGGCTCACTCCGTCCGGGGCTTCACGGCCAGGCCGTTCCGGTTTCAGGCCCTGAACTGCTGCAATGCCAGCCGGAGCCGCTCCTCCACGTCCTCGGGCGCATCCTTCGGCAGCGATTGGATCGCCGTTTGCGCTTCCACCACCGAGTAGCCAAGCGCCGTCAGGGCCGCCAGGAGTTCGCCGTCGCGTTCGGACAGCGCGGCCAGCTTCGTAAGCGTGTCCGTGGGTTTCAGGCGATCGTGCAGGTGCAAGACCATCTTTTGCGCGGTCTTCTTGCCCACGCCGGGAACCCGGCCGAGCACTTCCACCTGCTCGGCCATCACCGCATGCTGGATCGCGTCCAGGCTGAGAGTGGAAAGCACCGCCAGGGAAACCTTGGGACCGACGCCGTCCACTCCCAGCAGCAGCCCGAAGAGCTCGCGCTCGGCTTGCAGCTCGAAGCCGTACAGCACGAGCGCATCCTCGCGCACCACAAGGTGCGTGTACAAGGACAAGCCCTCGCCCACGTTGAGACGGGCGCGCAGCGGAGCCGGAACGAACACGCGCAGTCCAATTCCCCCGACCTCCAGGATCACGGCCTGCTCTTCGATCTGAAGGATCTCACCGCGCAGCGTTGCGATCATGCTCGCCCATTTCTACCACACGCAGGTGACCGCCGCCAAACCCGTCCGCCGCTCCGCGGCTCCTGCTAGAACCGGCGCGTGTGCAGATGCGTGATGGCCACGGCCAGGGCGTCCGCCGCATCATCCGGCTGGGGCAGCTCGGGCAGGCGCAGCAGCGTCCGCACCATCTCCTGGACCTGGCGCTTTTGGGCGGCTCCGTATCCCGCCACAGCCTGCTTGACTTCGTTGGGGGTGTACTCGGCCGGCTCCCCGCCCGCGCGGGCAATCGCCAGCAGCACCACGCCGCGCGCCTGGCCCACCCCGATCGCCGTGGAGACATTGCGCTGAAAGAAGAGCTTCTCGACCGCGTACGTGTCCGGCCGGTGCAGCGCGATCAGGTCACTAATATCTTCAAAGAGGGCCAGCAGGCGTTCATGCGCCGGCGTGTGCGGCCGCGTGACGATCACGCCGTGGGCCACCGCCTCCAGCATGCCGTCGGGCTCTAGCCGCACCAGCCCGTAGCCCGTGGTCGCCGTGCCGGGGTCAACGCCAAGTGCAAGCATCATCGATGCCGGCGCCAGCTGCCGGGCGCAGGAATGCTTCGGAGCGCAATCAGGGGCGCCTCGTCTTCTTTGTTGGGGATTCGTCTGGGCGTGCTACGCCGTCTCGAGCGCGGCCAGCGCCTGTTCCGAGACTTTGAGGTTGGAGTAGACGTTTTGCACGTCGTCCAGTTCCTCGAGCGTCTCCAGCGCTTTCATCACTTGCAGCGTCTTGTCGACCTCCAGCTCGAGCTCCTGCTTGGGAAGCATGCGCAAACCCGCGTCCTCGGGCTGGACGCCGGCGGCATCCAATCGATCCGCAATGGCCTTGAAGGTCTCCGCCGGGCCAATGACCTCCACCGTGCCGTTTTCCTCGGTCACGTCATGCGCCCCCACTTCAATCCCCAGTTCAAACGCCTTGTCGTAGTTCATGGCGCTGGTGGGAAATGAAAAGTAGGCCGCCCGGTCGAATTGCCAGGCCACCGAGCCGAGTTCACCCATGCTCCCCCCCGCATGGGTCAGGGCATGCCGCAGCTCGGCCACCGTGCGGTTCCGATTGTCGGTGACACACTCGACCATTACGGCCACGCCGTGGGGCGCATAGCCCTCATAGATGACCTGCTCAAATGCGGCGGCGTCCTTGTCCTCGCCGGTTCCGCGGCGGATGGCGCGCTCAATGTTGTCCTTGGGCATGTTCTCGGAACGGGCCTTATCCACCGCCAACCGCAGTCGGAAGTTGGCCGAGGCATCCCCGCCGCCTTCACGCGCCGCCATCACCAGCTCACGCGTCAGCCGCGTGAAGACCGCGCCCCGTTTGGCATCCGCCGCACCCTTTTTGCGCTTGATTGTCGACCACTTGGAATGACCGGACATGAGAACTCCTCAAACCCCGGGCGGGGCGCGAATTCCCCGCCTGTTGGGTCATTATACCATCCGGCCCTGGTCCGTCCCGTCTGCCCCTATGCGAAGAAGCCCACGCCCAGGGCCCCAGGCCCGCCGTGGACCACGATCGCCGGCGGCAGCTCGTACACCGGCACGTCCGCAAGCCTCATGGCCGCCTTCAGCCTGCCCGCCAGCAGGCTTGCCTCCTCCTCGGCTGCCACCTGGACCACCGCCAGATGAGCCTCCGCTGATTTGGGGCATTGTTCCTCGGCGATTTCCTCCAGCCGCGCAATGGAGCGCCGGCGCGTGCGTTGCTGCTCATAGGCCACGGCCTGGCCATCGCGGATCGCCAGAACCGGCTTGATCTGTATGAGCTCCCCCAGCAGTGCCTTGGCGCCGCCAATCCGGCCTCCCTTGGCCAGATACTCAAGCGTGTCAACCACAAAGTACAGGCGCCCGCGCGGGATCATCTCCCCTATGCGGGCCTCGATCGCCTCGGCCCCCTGGCCGGCGCGCGCCAGATCGTGCGCCATCAACACCAGGGCCCCCAGATTGCAGGAAATGGCCAGCGTGTCGACGATGCGCACATCCAGTCCGGGGAAATCCTGCGCCGCGGTCTGCGCCGACCGGACTGTTCCGCTCAGTTTTCCGGAAGGGGCCACCACGAGCACCTGCTCCTTGCGCTCTTGGGCGGCGCGGAAGATCGGGTGATAGAGCGTCGGCTCCGGCGCAGCGGTCTTGGGCAGCGAGGCCGAGGCCTTGAGTTTCTTCAGGAAGACCGGGGTCTGGAAATCGGCGTCGTCATGGTAGGACTCCTCCCCGAACATGACGACCTGTGGGACGAACGGGATGCCGCGCTCCAGCAGCACTGCGCGCGGCAGACTGCAAGTGGTATCGGCGACAATCGTGGTCATCATGCCCTCCCTCACCAATCATACGCAGCCGACCTGGGGGTGCCAAGTTATGTTGATCCCCTATTCGAGGGCCTTCGTGCTCCCGCAAGAACCATGCCGCGCCGACCTCACCTCCCCGTTCCGCCTCCCCTCGCAAGAGGCAGGCCGGTTTCGTGCGTGCCCGTTGTGCGCGCCCAAGCCGGCACCGCCCGCGTAGCGACCGGGGCTAGCGGGTGACCAGGAACAGAAACCCCGCCAGCACCGCGCACAAGCCCGTAATGGTATTGACGATCTCGCC
>DATIPW010000384.1:0-2929 GCA_035471605.1 Anaerolineales bacterium
AGTGTCTGACGCAGCAGACGCGCGGGCACGGCGGCAGAACTCAGCGATTCTCGCTCCGGGATGCTGACAAAACCGGCACAAAGAACTTGCTCTGCGTCGACGATCATCGTGGCCACTTTGATGGCGGTGTCCGAGGGTGCACCATGCACCACGGGGACAATGACCTTTCGAAATAGCCGGGTCGAATAGCGGCGATTCATTGCCGCGCCTCTTTCAACAATGGCAGCAGGTGTTCTGCGTAGATACGCGACCACGTGTGCTCACGCAACACCCGCTTGCGAAGCACGTAGGGTTTGCTCACGCTGAGAACTGCACTCATCTGCTCCGCCATCAGCGCCGCATCCGCTCCAGGAGGAAAATAGTGTATGTCCTCTCCGCCGAGCTCGCGAAGCGGCGCTATTTCCGGGCAAAAGCAGGGGATGCCAGCCAGAGCAGCCTCCAGGATGGGAATCCCAAACCCCTCCTCGGTGCTAGTCAGGATGAGGGCATCTGCAAGGCGATATAGGGCGCCAAGGGCTTCGTCCGAGATGGCACTTCCGCTGGCGGCCGAGACGAAAACGGCGCGGTCGTCGAGGTTGAGGGATTTTCTCAGCGCCAGCAGATTGTCCAGGTACTCGCGGTTGGCTGGATTGTGAGGTCCCGCCGGGCCGGTGACCAATAGCATGGCGTCAGGATGTTTCTTCTTCAGCTGCTGAAGGATTTGCAGGGCCAATTCGATGTTCTTGCGGCGGGTGATTCGGACGGGGAGCAGCAGCAGGGGTGCCGCCTCCAGGAGTGCGAACCTCTGCACGATCTCCCCGGCCTCGGCGCCGATTCCCAGGAAGCCGGTGACGTCGATACCATTGGGGACGACGCGGATCCGGTCTGTGGGCACACGGAGCAGAGCTGCGAGTTCCCTGCGCCTGAACTCGGAGATCGTAACCTGCACCGCCCGAGGCCAGTCGCTCCGTAGAAGATCCCAAGGGTATCCAGGATGGAGTTCAGACCGGTACCTCGGCGTGGTCCATGCCAAGTCATGGTGCCAGAGCACCAGCCGGGGCGATGCCGGCTTCTCGGAAAGCCGGAACAGGGCTGCCGTGAGAGCCAAGTTTTTGTTGAGCGAGCATACATTGTGTGCGAAGATCAGCTCGGTACCGCGCAGCCCCTCCGCCAGTCGTAATTCCACTTCGGAGGTCAGACGGTCGAATTCGGGCGGAACCATCCCCGAATCGAGCGCCTGCTTGACGGTCAACACCTCGGGCGCCTGCGAATCCACCGACGGAATTTTTACGAAGTCTACGTCGGGGTCGACCTGTGAGCCGCGACCGGCCACAATCCGCACGCGATGGCCCGCCTCGGCCAGCAGGCGGCTATGCGCCCGCATCACGTTTTCCACGCCGCCAAGTATCGGATTCGCCGCATGATGAAGGATGGCAACGTCCATTGTTCAGTCTCGCGGATCTTCTCCCGTGATTGATTGTAGAAGGTCCTGCAACTGGCGCTCCAGCACACCGAACGAATAGAAGCGTCGTCCCAGCTGATAGTTGTGTTCAGCCATCTCGGCTGCAAGGGAGGGGGACTGCAGCACGAGCTCTGCTGCCGCCACGGTCGCATCCGAAACAAAACCGCTCATCTCGATTGCCCAAAAGCCTTTGGGCTTGATGTCGACGGCGTAGATGGAGTACTCATTCACCAGAACCGGCTTGCGATGATAGATCGCCTCGAGAAAGGCGTTGCCAAAACCCTCCAGCTCGGACGGGTAGGTGACCATGTCAGCCAAGGGGTAGACATCCGAAAGAGCGTACACCTTTCGCCCATCCGAGGTGACACCGCGATGGTCGCTGATAATGTCCGATACAAACAGGATGTGGGTGTTCAGCAGCCGGGAGAACTGCCTCAGGTACTGCTCGTAGTCCTCGCCCTCATCGCCCGAGGCATGAGAGATCACCAGTTTGGCCGGAATGCCCATTCGCCGAACAAGCTCAATGGAGTGCTCGATGCCCTTGCGCTGGACCACCCTCGTCGGCTGAAGCAGGAAGTGGTCGGCAGGCCCCAACTGCAAGTCAGCACGCAAAGTCGAGGCATACCCATCAGATACAGGGGGCGGGCGGTCGAAGTCCATGACGTTCGGTACAAGAAGGGCTGGGATGCCACGCCGGTAGCTGAGCTGGGCGGAAGCCGGCGAGTTGATCACGACATGCCAGATCTGCGGCAACCGCGGCGGAAAGCACATGTCAAGGTAGTCTTGTACGCAGTTCACGAGGAACCGCTTTCGCTCCCAGTGCATGTCATGGTGATGCGCAATCGTGGGCATGCCCGTTTCCGCGATGAATTCAGTCAACGCCACACCGAGCGGGATATTGAGCGGTATAGCCAGGGCGTTCTCGACCAGCAGCAACTCTATGTTGAAGCGGCTGGCAAACTCGTAGAGAGCTTTCTTCAGATGCGCAGCCAGCTCACGGATCTGGTCCGTCAGCCGGCGCGGCCGCTCGCGCTTCGTGAATGCCTGATGGTAGACTTCCAGTATCGCAGCATGCCGGAAATGGGCCTCCGGCACAACGTGGCTCCGCTCCGCAGGCTGGTCGCACTCACCAGCAAAGAAGAAGCAGGCGTTGCCCAGTCGCGCTAGAACCTCGGACCACTTGTCGGCCTCCAGCGACACTCCGTCGGTGGTTCCAAGTCGCGTGGAAACCAAGCCGATTCGCAGAGGATGCCCTACACGAGGTGGCGTCATATCAGGACGCATTGTCCTGCGCCTTTGTCAGCCAGATGCATTGGAACGGCTCGAGAGGCAGTATTGTCTCTGGCTCCCAAACCATCCTACCCATGCCAATTAGATCGCGAATCGGGCGACCCACCTCGCCCACCTGCCAAAGGCGGCAAGCAAAGTGCTGCACCTCCGGCGTTATGTTGTGCAAACAGAGCACCTCCTCACCGCTCGCGCTGCCCG
>DATIPW010000385.1:0-5413 GCA_035471605.1 Anaerolineales bacterium
GAGCAGGAAGACGAATACGGGCAGGGCCACGGACGAGAGGTAGCGCCGAAGGGTATCCGCCGCCCAGGGCCAGGTGGAGATTCGGTGCAGCGCCTCCCGTTCGAGACTCAGCGAGGACATGGCGTGGTTGAGCCCGGCAAGGTCCTTTAGGTTTCCGGCGTCCAGGCGCGGATGGAGTCGTTTCACAACCGACTCAAAGCGCTGGTCACACTTCCTGAGAGCCGCCTTCTTGAGCGCCTGCAGCCGGCGCCGCATGCCGTAGATCGGCACGACGAATACCACCGCCGAGAGCAGCACAAACACCAACACCATCAGGCTGTCGACCTCCGAGAGCGCCCTCGGCGCGTCCGTCGCAGTCGATCGGACCAGCAACGCGTAGCCATACACAGGGACTAGCAGCCCGACGGCTGCGACCAGCGTCAGCCGGGAAAAGGCGTGGTGTGAGCTGCGCTCGTACAGGCTGATATTGGTTGCCTCCCGATGGATGCGCGCAATGCAGCGGATCTGCTGGATCAGGAACAGGAACAAGGCCATGATCCCAATGTCCACCCACGTTCCCTGCAGCAAGCCGAATACGGCGGCCCCCAGGGGCCCCGCCTCCGCCAGCCCCCAAGAGTCAGGCGTTTGAGCGACGCTCAGCGCCGTGAAGAGCACGCCCAGCACGGTGGCGACCCAGAGGCTCCGGCCGGACATCCGGGTCAGGCTCGCTTCCAGCCGGGGGTATTCCGCTTGCAGCTTTCCGAGGGCGGGACGGAACATCTGCAGCGAACCGCCGGCCGTGTTCTTGAGGTAGTGCATCATGGCCAGCGGATAGACGGTCAGCAGCTGCGACAGCAGATTGATCATGGCGAACTCGGGCTTCGCCGGGGAGCCACTCAGGCGGAGCAGGGTGCCTCCAACGACCACGGTGGCCCCCGTCACGAGCGCGTAGAAGAGCCATGCCGGCAGTGGCTGCCGGTCGATCCACGCCACCAGGCGATCGAAAGCACTTCCGCCAGATTCCGTGTCGGGCTTCCCTGGGCGTTTATCTTGCTGAAGCGAACGCACTCCGCGTCTCACGCGCTCACCTTGCCACGATCCCGATTGGGATGAAACGGCTCCACCGCCTTGCAAGGTCCCCTGCCGCCGGGCGAGCGGCAAGGATCAGGCTTCCAAGATCTCCTTGAGCCTCTGCGCGTCTCGGGCAAGTGTCTTCTCGGCTTCCCTCTTTACCAGCCCTTCCGCGACCTTGAAGAAGCCGCCCGGTTCGGCCGTGGCGGTCATGGTGAGGCGCGTCCCGGCTCCTGCCGCCTCGAGCGTCGACACGGTTTCAAACTGGATCGGCCCTGAAGTGGTTTTCAAGGCGAAGCGGCGGGGCGTCTCAAAGACCGTGACCACCACGTCGTTCTTCATCTCCTGGCCCAGGAACTTGGCGACATACCGGCCTGTGCTGCCCAATGCCACCGGACCGGACGAGGTTTTCTCCACGCGCACCAGGTCCGCCTGCCACTTGGCGTCATTCGTGAACTCGCTGAGGAAGGCGAAGACCTCAATCGGGCTCCTGCCCACTTCGATGCTGACCTCAAGTGAAATCATGCGACTGATCCTCCTTTACGAAAGATTGACCCCGTGCAGCATTGGCAGGGGAGACGGGACAGGATCACTGCCAGGGAGCCGCGCCGGGCGGCATGCGAAGCTCGCCGTCGAGCGTGATGTTGAAATGCTGGCGCAGAGCGGACGCAATCTCTGTCTGGTCCGAGAGACGTTTCTCCTCTTTCTCTTCCCCGCGGAAGATCGTCAGGCGGTCCTGGCTCAAGGTGATATGCCCGTCCCCGGTGGCGCGGGTGCAGAGCGTCTTCTGCGTGAAACTCGAATTCGGCGAGCTTTCATAGTGCACGCAAGCCTCCCGGAAGTCGGTCAAATTCGCGGGCTCGAGGCTGAACTCATAGTAGAACTCCCAGGCGCCCTTTTCGAACTCCAGGAACCTCCACGACCCGCGACCATCCGGCTCCAGGCGGTAGAGCGAATGCAATCCCTGCTGATCCCCGGCTTGATCCAGGCGGAGCGGAGTACGGTAGGCATCGCCAAAACCGATATCCACGATCCAGGGCTCGGCCAGCTCCACGAGCAGAATAGGGTGGTCAAACCTGCCCTGCCAGCCATTGTGGGTTTCGGGGATGCGCGAATTGAGCAGGGTGACCCGAAAGCCCAGCTCCCGCAGCAGCTCGGCAAACAGGCCGTTCAGCTCAAAGCAGAATCCGCCCCGGCGGCGGGTGACAATCTTGTCGAACAGGCTTGCTTGATCCAGCCGGATTTGTCGGCCCAGGTGTATGTCGAGGTTCTCAAAGGGCACGGTCAGCAGCTGCGCGCGCTGAAGCGCCCTCAGCGTGGCCAACGTTGGGGGCGCTGGCGCGTGATGGTCAATTCGCTTCAGGTAGGCTCCGACGTCCATGGCCAGGCGGGTCGACGATCGTACTCATTGGCTCTAGATTGCCAGCGGCAGCTACTCCAGAACGACCGGCTCGTAGCCGATCGCCCTCAGGAGCTGGGCGAGAACGGCGCTGCCTTCGTCTGAAAAGTGCACGCCACCGATGCCCCCAAAATACTCGTCCGGCGGATCGCTTTCAAAGAAATACGGTTCGGGGAATGCACGCACCACCGGTATGCCGCGGCGCATCGCGTCTGCTTCCAGGAAGTCCGTGAGCTGTCGATAGTAGCCGCTGAGTACCTGGGCTTTTTCCGTTTCTTCCGGGGATTGTCCCCCGGCTGTTGGCGGTCCCCAGCTCCAGTTGAGCCAGTAATCACCCATGACAATCACGCGCAGCAGAACGGGTTCCCGGGCGCGCAGCGCTGTGAGCTCGTCTGCGATAGAGTTCCAGGTGTCCTGAGCGTCCTGCACTCCGCGGCGCAGGCAGTCCTGGTTGTCCGCGCCGCCGCACATGCCCCCACGAAAGAGACCCTCCGGCACATTGATCCATTCCAGTGAGAAGTCCAAGACGATGACCTCGGCATCCTGAACGAGCTGGCGCAATTGCTGGTCGGAGCGCAGGTTCTCGGCAATCTCCCTGGGCTCCATCCGCTCCTGGTTGTGAATCGTAACCTGAGCTGCTTGGTCCCTCTCCAACAAGGCGGCGTACTGGCTGGGTATGCTGCTGATGCCCTCCTCTTCGCGCGCAAAGACTCCCATCGCAAGATAATCCCAGCGGGCAGTTGGCGCGCAGCCCCCTGCCAGCCCGGCCAGCAAGGTCAAGCCAGCCAAGGTCGTCCCCCGCACCAGACGCGCACGAGCCGCATGAACGATCGATCGAGTCTTCACTCTGCTGGTTTTATCAATTGGTCACGCATGTAGGCGTACAGCGCCCGAATCTCCAACTCGTCCAGCTGGGACAGTGCCTTCCAGGGCATGATCTCGCCTTCTTCGGGCGCGGCCGCGTGCTCGCGGACTTCGCTGATGAACTCATCCTCCGTCCAGCCGGCAAAGGCGGCCTTGAGGTTGGGGCCGGCTGGAGCTGGTGGCGCCACGTTGCCATCAAACTTCTCGCCGTGGCAGCCCCCGCAATCCATGAAGGCCGCCACGTAGGCGCCGTACTCAAGCGTGACGCCCGGGCTGGGGGCCAGCACTTCGCTGACGGCATCCGGAGCGCTCGTCGGCACGAAGCCGAAGCCGGCCAGCAGCGCCATGAGCACGGTGGGCCTGAACGGGGGAGTCTCGTATTCCAAGGCCGGGGATTGGCGCAGGTAGGCGATCACGGCCAGCGTGTCGTCGTCGCTCAGCGCCTGCGGGCCCAGCACCGCCGCCATGGCCGTGCCGCGGCCTTCGTCATCCACGCCGGTGCGGATCACGCGAAACAGGTCGGCATCCGTCCAGTCCCGTATGTCGCCCCCGGGCGTCAGGTTGGGCCCATAGATATCGCCGAGGGGCATGCCGGTTTCGGCGCTCAGGTTCCCCCCGCCGGACATCGGCAAGTCTCCGTCTTCGGAGTGGCAGCTGGCACACAGCACCTGGGCGATATGCTCCCCGCGGGCGATGACCTCCGGCCCGCCACCTGCTTTGACATCAGGCACGGCCACCTGGTGGGTGCGAAAGAGCCGCACCGTGCCGATGGCACCGAAAAGTGCCAGCGCGGCCAAGAGCACCGTCAGGAGAATGGATAACGCGCCCCCGATCCAACGGATCCAGGGCCTCGACCCGCGCACGGCGCGCATGCTGAGCCATCCGCCGGCCAATGCCAGCACCACAAGAACCGCCACGCCAAGCAAACTGTCTGTCATGAGGCACCTCCTGCGATGGTTGACCTGGAATGGGCCGCCTGGGGAGCCGCGGCCCCCACCGATCGGCTAACTCTCCTCGCTGCGCCACCCCAGCTTGAAGCCCGATCTCCACGCAATGACCAGCACGAACACGAATGAGCAAACGTAGGCAAGTATCGTGAATTGCTCCTTGTAGGGCCCCGCAAAGACCGGGCTCACCGCCCACGCCAGGATATTCGACATCAGGTGAAAGAACATCACCACCGGAACACTGCCCCCGGACTTGTTATAGAGCCACGAGATGATCACCTGGAAAACCAGCGGCGTCCAGAGCACGGCGTCGTACCAGGGGATCGGGAACCGGGCCCAAAAGATGAGCGGTATGTGCCAGATGCCGCGGAATACGCCGACGATCAGGGTGGCCATCAGCGCGCCGTTCGCCGCTTTGGCAAAGCGTTTCTGCAGCGCGGGCAGCGCGTATCCGGTCCACCCCGGTTCTTCCCACATGCCCCCCAGCAGTACGAACTCACCAACGCTCATCAGCGAGAGCTGATGCTGCGCGGCGACCGGCGCCCCCATCAGGATGTTGAGGGCAAACGCTGCCAAGTAGTAGCCCGCGATGATGGCCGGGCCGACAAGATACCACCAGCCTCCGCGAAAGTTGAAGAGGCGACGCCCGAACTCGCGCAGGCCCACCCGGCCGGCCGCCAGCGCGATCACGATCACCCCGGCAAACGCCACGCCGTGAGGCAACTGCCCGCGCAAGTCGGGAACAAGCAAGAGCGGCCAACTGATGAGATACGCAAGCAGAAAGAAGATCGGGAACTGGTATTTTGTGAAGAACCGCCCTGACCCATTCATTGCAGGAATCCTCCGGTGCTTGGGATGTCTTCAGGCTTGCTTGTGCATTGCCGAGGCGCCAGGGTCACGATCTTGATTTCTGCCGGCACCGCAGGCAGAGAGGGCGCCGCGGGAAAACGCCAGGGCGCGCCTGCGCGCGCCCTCGTCGGGTCCTATCCACGTTGTCCACTCGTCGGAGCCCACCTGCGTCCCGCCCAAGGCCTTCCTCAGCCCACAAACACGCCCCGTCCGACAATCGTCGAATTACGAGGATTCTACTGAATCAGGCCAATAAAAGCAATATTGGGAAATTCTTCACGAGGCCCGCGAGTTTCGGGTGGCG
>DATIPW010000386.1:0-5948 GCA_035471605.1 Anaerolineales bacterium
ATTGTTCTCCCTTGCAGGGGCGCGCACTGTCGCCAAAAGGCCAGGTGCTGCTGTGGGGCGGGTGGGAGTCGAACCCACAAGGTGTTTCCACCGGAGGATTTTAAGTCCTCTGCGTCTGCCAGTTCCGCCATCGCCCCCGGACACCGATTGTAATACGGCGATGGGCTCCCGTGTGCAAAGAAGCATCTGCTCCAGAAGGGTCAACGCGCACCAGCGACAAGGGCAATGCCCCGGTGGGGAAGAGAATGAGTCTGGCCGACGAATCGAAGTTCTTTGCCCTAGTCTGGTGTCCTAAAGATCTGCATTGCGTTGCTGTTTCCGCTTGCGACGAAGGAAAGGCATCCTGGGCAGCCAGATCGAAACGCGCCTCCTAGCGGGAGGGTGTGACTGGAGCTTGCGGACGCCACGTCTGTGCTCTGTCCTAGCATCGGCAGCGGCCCGCACTCCGCCCGCGCCGACCTCCGAATCAAGGCTTGCTGCTGTGTGGAAAGCGCCCTCGGCCACTGCCGCTTGTGATTCCACGCCCGCGCTTCTGCGCAGAGCATGCCCCTACGTGACCGCTCAAGACTTGATGATCTGAGTGGCCCGTGTCGGCTGTTGGCCTAGGTCCTCGGGGGACTTTAGCCAAAGGAAAAGAGCGAGCAAGAGCAGCGGAAGGACGTGGAAGTACAGTCGACCAATTGATGTGGGGATCATCGCGGCAGTGCCGTACGCGAACGGTGTCGCAACATAGACCAAGAGATAGGCCGATGACTGGACTGCAAGAAAGAAAATCGGAAGTCCCTGCCCCGCAATCTTTTGTCTCGATCTGCCGACGAGGCATGCATACGCGGCCAGGAGGAGCAGCAGTGCCGGCGAGCCAGAAGTCCTGTTCCAGAAAGCCATCGCGGCTTGCTGCAGCACGGAGAGATAGCGAGACGGGTCGATCAAGGCCGCCAACGCAGCATTTGGGTTGCTAAATAGGTCGCTGCCCGGAGCCAGAAACGCCTTGAAAAGCCCAAGAACGGAAAGTGGCAATGCTGCTCCCAGAAGGTAGTCCTTGAGTGCAGGACTACGCCCGCGCCAACTGAGGTATGCCCAAAGCAGAAAGGTTGCGGCGGCAAACACTAGTCCCTCATTTTTGGCCCACGCGCCAAGTCCGGCCATCAATCCGGCGAGCGTCGCCAGCGACCTATCCCGCGATCTTAGGTAGAGAAGTGTCAAACCAGTGGACGCCAGGAAATAGCATGCCTCGGGAACGTCGGCGTACTGGGAAAACCCGACTGGCACAAAGAGAGGGTGAGTGAGCATCGCGATGGCCGCCAGAGACGCCTGCGGCGCTCCGCGCAGTTCCCTGACAAAACTGAAGAGCAAGCCGACAAGAGCTATGCTCGACAGGAATGCCAAGGTCATGGGTCCCCGGGAGGTCTCCTTCTGGACAAGCTCCCATGTTGTTGCATTCGTCATGGCGATCAGCAATGGGTAGTCGGGCTGATCGAGAATGCGCAGGAACGTGCCTTGCCAAAGCTCCCCTCCTCGATAAACAAATCGCGAAACAACGTTCCAGTGCACCCAGGCGTCCCAACTTCCGTGCGGCTTCTGCAAGGAGAGGGTCCAGAACTGGGCGGAAAAGAATAGCGCAGCCGCGCTGAGACCTCCCCACCAGACAATGCCACCAGGGGGCCAGGTGCATCGCAACTTCTGCCAACCCCGTGAGCTCGCGCGGATTGCATGCCTTGCCCACAGGGCGAAGACTATGCACATCAAGACGGTCTCTCCCAGGGCGTATAGGCGCAGCTCAAGGCCCATCCAGATCCAGAGGAAACTGAGGAGAGATGAAATGCCCACACCCATTGGCCCTGCCATGACCAACTCCAGCACTCGCCTCTTGGCCTTTTTTCGCCATATGAGCTCGAGAGTCAGGAATCCAAGCAGGAACCTTGGAATGAGAGAAAAGGTCGCCAGCAGTAGCATCCTACCTGCCAAGCCTGTGGATCAAATAGATCCTCAATCCAAAGCTCTGAAGGCTATATGGACCGAGACGGCGATCGAGAGCCCTGCGGATTTCGCGCGGCACGCGGATGTCGTCGAAGTAGCCCACGACCCAATCATAGTCAACACCCAAATGTACGATCTTCGGTGCCAGACCATACTGGGTAAGGTAGAACCCGGCCTGGTCCCGCTCTCGAATTGATGGATCGAGATCTGAGCCATCTATATAGCCCACAACATCTACGTCCGAAGGCAAAGCCGCGGCCACCAAGCGCATGCGTTCGTCGAACGCGGTGGCCAGGTCGTTCGAGTCTCCAGTTGCGCTGAAAAACCTGAGGCTCTTGGGCAATTGCCGCGCGGCTGAGAAGAGCAGGCCTGCCACCAGCAAAAACGGGAGGAAACGTCGAATCTTCATTCCCACTTGTGTATCATGTCGAGTCGCGGTTCATGGGGGTTCGCCCAATGGGCCAGCGTCCCGCCAAAGAAATCAGGGGGCCTACGGGAGCCTTTGAAGCGCACGGGGACATGTTGAGTGGGAGGAGTGCCAGTCAAAAAACATGACCCTCGATAGTGCTGCGCTTGTGCATGTTCCTTGTCCCATCGAGCATGCAGACTCGATGCTCGGTTGGATGTTCCGTCTAGCCTTGATCCTCCTGACCACTGGCGCAAGCGCCTTGGATTGTACCAGTTGTCCAACGCATCCCGGATGGCGACTCGGATTGATTCATCCAGATCGGTCTGGTCGTATTGACCCGCAACATGTGTAAGGCTTCCCACATGCTGACTCGCGCGGGTCCCATGGTGGCGAGGACGAACCCTAATGCCAGAGAGGTCTGGTGGACCGTGTCAAAGGCGCTGGCTCCACCAGGGCCGAATGGCATGGCCCTGGCCCAATAGGAATTGCTTGCGGCTCTACAATGCAAAGGGCAAGTGACCCACCGAAGCCTGGAGAAAGGGATTGCGGCAAAAGGCTCTTGCCTTTCGACTCGCCATCCTGCAAACGGGCCGAGGGGCTTCGAGCCCATGCTGCGGAGCACTGCATTTCTGCCTGTACGGGCCAGAACGCGGGAGCTGCAAATGGCTCGGCCCGATGCAGTTGGGCACTCTGCCGGCATTCCCCGTGGGTCAGGGGCACGAATCGCAAGTGATTCAACGTTTGATTGCCCGCCTGCCTTTCCTGATGTCGCTAGAGATGAAGGGAAGGTACAGTACCAGGAGGCTCAGCAGCCCAATCAACTCCATGCCCAAGATGTAGTACGGCCAGTCTGGCAGCATATCCAGCAGGCTGGGAGTTGCAGGCTTGGCACTCAGCATCAGGTAGTTGCTGCCCAGTGCCTGATTCACGGCAAACACAGCGAGTACGTAGATATTCGCGAAGACGACTACCCGGATGAGGGACCGCCAGGTGGGGCGGAATCTGCCGACCAGCGTCATATAGATGGGAGCGGTCAACAGCAGTCCGTGCGATGCGAAAGTCTGAATAAAGCGAAAGTGGGGGAAGCCATAGGGGCCCAAGTCCGGCGTTGCAAGGTACTGAAGCGCTCCACCTATTCCCAAGAAATAGGCAAACTCGTAGATCCCATAGTTGCGGCGCATGAGCATGACCCCGCAGAGCCAGATTAGGGCGCTGCAGAAATTGAGTGGAAGCATTGTCTGCACCCGCCAGGTTCCCATGGCGAGGTTCCATGCATGCCAGGAACCCTCCGCAATCCAAAGTCCGAGAGCCAGTCCAAGCCGGATATGACGGTGGGTGCGCCGGGAAGCGTGTCTCGAAGCCAGAAGCGCGGCGTTCAACAAGAGGATTGCCAGCAGCGCGCCGACGTGCGCCGCGCCCAGGCTCTCAAAGGGCGGGCCCGAGAAGTTGAGGCTGAAGAACTCGGACATGTGGTTCCGGGGCGGGGGTGGGTTGTACCGTGCTCCAGGGTGTCACGTCGCGCGATGTCCGCCTTGTGCGTCCAGGATGCGAAGTCGGTAGAGCAAGACTACCGCCAGCACGTAGAGGCAAATGGCGTTGAATTGATGCAATATTGCCAGCCCGATCTGAACCTTCCAGAAGACTACTGCAATGCCCAGTGCCATCTGAAGGGCGCTGAGCAAACCGATGATTCTGAGAATCCTGCGCAGGTCCTTGTCAAGCCCCATTCTGTCAATCACATAGTATGCGATCCCCGCAAGGATCAGCGCTGCCACTGCAAGCCAGCGATGAATGAAGGCAACGGTAAGTGGCGCCGCCACAAGATTGAGCATCGGTGGCGTGGTCTGGTCCAGAAGCCGATTCGGGATCCACCTTCCAAGCATCAAAGGCCAGGTGTCAGAGACTTGCCCAGCTTTCAGACCCGCCGTGAACGCGCCGTAGGCGATCTGTAGAAGCAACCCCAGCAGCGCAGTCAGCGCCACCTTGCTACCTGCCGACCAGCGGACCCCGCTGGTCCGTGGGCTCAAACCGTGATAGTGGCCCAGTGCTGTCCAGACTGAGACTCCGATCAGGGCCAGTGCCAGGAACAGGTGCGCCGCAAGCAAGTAATGGCTCACCGAAGGACGTTCCACGAGCCCTGAGGAGACCATGATCCAGCCCATGAGGGCCTGCAGCAGGAACAGCAGCGCGACTAGAAAATATGGCGCCGATCGCCTCAGGGGCACTCGTTGCGTGGCAAGGAAGATGAGAAAGGGGACAGCAAACGCCAGCCCAGCTATGCGGGCCAGCAGCCTGTGCAGCCACTCAATCAGGAAGATCCTCCTGTACTCGACAAGCGACATTCCCCTGTTGATCTGCTGGTACTCAGGCGTCTTCTGGTACTTGGAAAATTCGGCGGCCCAGTCGCCCTGCGTCAGGGGCGGAATGGAGCCACCCACGGGGTTCCATTCCACAATCGACAAGCCGGAGCGGGTAAGGCGGACATAGCCACCGAAGATGACGAGTATGATGGCCAGGGACGCAAACAGCGCAATCCATTTCATCAACAATCGATCTTGGCTTTGCGGCATCATTACTGTCTCCTGCAGTTCTCGCCAAGCAGGGCGCCTCCCCTGGCATCAGAATCCCCAATCTGGCCATTCGCTTTGCGCAGTGAAGGCAAACAAGCACCCTTGGGGCGTTGACGCAGGTCTTCGATGACTCGTCGCATTCTCGCGAGGTGCGATCCGGGCCAGAATACCTGCCCGCAAGTGGGGCAAAGGCGAAAGTTGTCATAGTATAGTCTGGTGAGCGGCTCAAGTCGATTCTCAACCTTTTGCTTTTCAACGGGAAGCAGCACGCCATTGCAGAGGATGCATCGGCAGAACGGACGCATCCAAGCCAGCAAGCTGAAACGATTGACGAGCTCCGCAAGCTGAGAGGCAGGATTTTGGCTGCGAACCAGGTAGCCGTGGCTGACTGCCTTGCGCATAAGCAAGCGCCGGTCTCGTGTGAGCAGGATTCTGTGCTCAGCGCTGGAGATCTCGGCGAGCTTGACGTCCGCAGGCGCGCGCTCATACACGCAATCGAATCCAAGCATGCGCAGGGAGGCGTTCAGGCGACCAAGATGACCATCCAGAACGAACTTGGGCTCGACCGTACTCGGTTCTTCTGTGATGCCTAGGACGTTCAAGCGGTCCCCATCGGCAACCAAGTAGTCGAGACCCACAGGCGCACCGCGTACGTCGACGCGCCGGAGCTCGGTGTGCGGGATGCCGAACGCTTCTACCAGATGCTTGACGGATTGCGGCCCGGAGAAGCAACAGCTGCGAGGGTTGTCGGGGAACCGGCTTGGCAGGAGCCGCGCCAACTGCGCGTCAAACCGGAAGACTGCATGCTTCATACCTTGGAGTCTACGGCAGTGCGGTTCAAATCGCAATGCGGGCCACGTCGCAGGCACATCATCGCGCGGCAAGCCGGCGAAGCAAGACCGGCGCTGATTCATGAATCGAGCGCCGGTCAACATCCTCCAGACTTGCGGTCCCGACGGGATTCGAACCCGCGATCTCGGCCTTGACAGGGC
>DATIPW010000387.1:0-10078 GCA_035471605.1 Anaerolineales bacterium
ACGTACTCTGCATACGTTCCGCGAACCGTCTCGCCGAGCAGGTGCCAGGCGCGGCATCGGTTGTCCCACCCGGAGGCGCACATCTCGCACTCGCCGCATCCCAGATTCGCATTGACTACGACGCGGTCCCCGAGGTTCAGGTTTGTGGCCGCAGGGCCAAGCTGAACAACCTCGCCCGCGCCATCGGCGCCGCCAATGTGCGGCAGCTCCAGGCGCAGCCCAGGCCAACCTCGGCGTACCGTCACGTCCACGCGGTTCAGGGCTGCGGCCCGCAAGCGGACCAGGACCTGTGCCCCGCTTGGTTCCGGCGTCGGGAAGTCGGCCAACTCAAGGACCTCGGGTCCCCCGTGATTGCGAAACAGGACTGCCTTCATTCGGTGATCTGGATGGCCTCGTGGCGACCTGATGGTTCAGCCGTCGTCGGTGCAGGGCGATGCCGACCCCCATGCCCCATCGCGGCCATTTCCCCGCCGCTAGGCCGTCCCCAGCTCGGTACGCGCGATCACCAGCCGCTGGATCTCACTGGTGCCCTCGTAGATCTCGGTGATCTTGGCGTCTCGGAAATATCTTTCCACCGGCAGCTCGCGGCTGTATCCCATCCCGCCATGGATCTGGACTGCGGTGTGTGCGCAGTACATGGCGGTTTCGGAGGCGAACAACTTTGCCATGGAAGACTCCAGGGTATAGCGCGCGCCGCTGGACTTGGATTGCTCCTTTGCCATGGCCGCCTGAAAGATCAGCAGCCGGGAGGCCTCGATGCGCGTCTTCATATCCGCGATCTTGAATCCCGTCCCCTGGAAATCGCCGATCTTCCTGCCGAAGGCTTCGCGTTCGCGTGCGTAGGTCACGCTGGCCTCATAGGCCGCTTCCGCAATGCCCAGCGCCTGCGACGCAATGCCGATGCGGCCGGCATCCAGCACGGACATGGCGATCTTGAATCCCTCCCCTTCGTCCCCCAAGCGGGCCGTGGCCGGGACGCGACAATCCTCAAAAAGCAGCTCACTGGTGGCCGAAGCCCGGATTCCGAGTTTGGGTTCCTTCTTGCCGCGGCTGAAACCCGGCGCAGCCCGGGTGTTAATCAGAAATGCCGTGATGCCGCGGTGCTTTAGTCCCGGATCGGTCATCATGAACGTGAGCACATAATCAGCCACCGGGCCGCTGGTGACCCAGGATTTGCGGCCGTTGAGCACGTAGCTGTCGCCCTGGCGCGTGGCACGGCTGCGCATGCTCCCCGCGTCCGATCCCGACATGGGTTCGGTCAGGGCATAGGCGCCAACGGCCTTCCCGGAGGCCACCGGCCGGAGAAATGCTTCCTTTTGGCCCTGGGTCCCGTATTTCAGGATGCCATGGCAGTAGAGCGAGTTATTGACCGACATGATGACCCCATGGGCCGCGTCCGCTTTGGAGATCTGCTCCACGGCAAGCACATAGGCCAGCGCATCCATGCCGGCGCCCCCATGCTCTTCGGGCACTTCAATTCCCATAAAGCCCATCTCGCCCATCTTCTTGATGGTCTCGTGGGGAAATTCGCCGGATTCGTCGAACTGGGCCGCGATCGGGGCTATGGCGTTGCTCGCAAAATCGCGCGCCGTGTCCCGGATCATGCGGTGCTCGTCACTGAGGGGGAACAGCGCATTGCTCATCAGGCCTCCTTCGGAGATTATACCGTGCCGACCCGAGCGCCTCGCGCGGGCCGCATGGTTCCACCTTGAAGGCAGCCCTCTCGTGCCCTCATGTGACAGCTTGCACGAGAGAACCGGCCGCAAGGTCAGGTCCCGGAAATTGCCGTTGACTTCTATTCTCATTTCCGTATAATCTGACCACTTGGAGTAGGAAGATCTCCCGGGCGGTGTGATCGCCCCCTGCAACGGGAGCCCAGGAGAGGAGGCATTGGAGCGAACCCAAATTGGACTGCTGGACCCTCAAACTCCACAGGAATCACTTTTGAAAACGCAGAGTCAACAAGAGGAGAGAACTAATCGATGAAAACCAGATTGTTCATGCCCATTGCATTGGTGGCCGTGCTGAGCTTCGTCTTGGCGGCATGTGGCCCGGCAGCCACACAGGCTCCGGCTGCGCCGGAAGCTCCCGCCGCGGCGGAAGCGCCCGCCGCGGAAGCGCCTTCTACCGAGTTGGAGGGCGAGCTTTCCATCGTCGCTTGGGCCGGCTATGTTGAGCGCGGCGAAACCGATCCCAACTACGACTGGGTCACGCAGTTCGAGGCCGATACCAGCTGTTCCGTCTCAGTGAAGACCGCCGCGACCTCGGATGAAATGGTGGCGCTCATGAACGAAGGCGGCTTTGACCTCGTTACGGCGTCCGGTGACGCTTCCAATCGACTAATCGCAGGTGGCACCGTTCAGCCCATTGATATTTCCCGCATTCCCAGCTACAGCGCGATCGATGAGCGTCTCCAGAACGCGCCCTGGCACACGGTGGACGGCGTTCACTATGGGGTGCCTTATTCCTCCGGCGAGAACATTCTGATGTACAACACCGACGTGTTCGGCGACCAGCCGCCCACCAGTTGGGACGTCGTGTTTGAGGAAATGACGCTGCCGGATGGACAGTCGAACAAGGGCCGCATCCAGGCCTACGACGGCCCGATCTACGTCGCCGACGCGGCACTATACCTGGCGAGCAAGAGGCCGGAGCTTGGGATCACTGATCCGTATTCCCTGACGCGTGAGCAATTCGACGCGGCCCTCGAACTGCTGCGCCAGCAGCGCACGCTGATCAACCGCTACTGGCACGACGCCTTTGTTCAGATGGACGACTTCACCAACGAGGGTGTAGCGGCATCCGGCTCGTGGCCCTTCCAGGCGAACTACCTGAAGTACTTCAGCAACCAGCCGATAGAAAAGGTGGTACCGGTGGAAGGCGCCACCGGCTGGGCCGACTCGACGATGCTGCACGTTGATTCGGAGCACCCCAACTGCGCCTATGCGTGGATGGAATGGTCCCTCAATCCGAAGGTCCAGGGTGACCTGGCGTCGTGGTTCAGCAATGTGCCCGTGCGCCTGGACGCCTGTGAAGGCAATGAGCTGCTGGGCCCAGACGGCTGCAAGCTCAACGGCCTGGACGATTTCGACAAGATCTACTGGTGGCGCACGCCGACCGCTGATTGCGGCGACGGCCGCATGGAGTGCGTCCCCTATCACGAGTGGGTCACGAACTACATAGCCGTCATCGGCGGCCGCTAGACCCCACATCTTCTTTGGCCTCAGGCGAGGGTGACCTCGCCTGAGGCCTCCAGCAACCCTCCAAACCAGCATGAGCACTCCAGCGCAACCTGCAATTCAATTTGACAAGGTCAGTCGGCACTTCGGTGAGGTCCGCGCAGTGGACCAGGTGGATCTGGAGATCCGTGACGGCGAGTTCTTTTCGCTCCTGGGGCCGTCCGGATCGGGGAAAACGACCTGCCTGCGCATGATCGCCGGATTCGAGCGTCCAACCGCGGGGCGGATCCTGCTCTATGGCCAGGACGTCTCGAGTCTGCCGCCCTACGAGCGGGATATCAACACCGTCTTCCAGGACTACGCCCTCTTTCCGCACATGACGGTCGACGCCAACATCGCCTACGGCCCGATGATCAAGGGGGTCTCCAAGACGGAACAGCGGACGCAAGTGGACGCGATGCTCGATCTGGTGCAGCTGCCCGGTTTTGGGCACCGCAAGCCCTCCCAGCTCTCCGGCGGGCAGCGTCAGCGGGTTGCCCTGGCGCGCGCCCTGATCAATCATCCCAAAGTGCTGCTGCTGGACGAGCCGCTCGGGGCGCTTGACCTCAAGCTTCGCCAGCAGATGCAGGTGGAGCTCAAAGCCATCCAGAAACGGGTGGGAATCACCTTCATTTTTGTGACTCATGATCAAGAGGAAGCCCTCACCATGAGCGACCGCATCGCGGTCTTTCAGGAGGGCAATCTGCTGCAAGTCGGGACGCCGTCGGAGATCTACGAGCGGCCCCAGTCAGCATTTGTTGCCGGGTTTGTAGGCACCTCCAATCTGGTATCGGGAGCCGTCGCCCGGCGCATCATTGGCTCTGAAGAGACTTTCTCGATCCGGCCGGAAAAGATCCACCTCGGTTCTGTGAGTGAGGCGGTCGGCACGGATATGTACGCGGTGGATGGGCTGGTCCGCGATGTGGTGTATCTGGGGCTGTTCACCCGCTACGTCGTGGAGATCGATGGCGGAAGTGATCTGATCGTAGTGGCGCAGAACCTCAAGACCACCTCCATGGATGTTCTGTCTGCCAGGGGGCAGCGCGTCAGGCTGTCGTGGCACAAGGATCACGTCAGCCAGCTGCGAGGGTGACATGTCTGGGCGTCTGTCAACATACCTCTATCGGCGCCCGGGCATTGTCCTGGCGCTGCTGTTGGGACCACCCCTGCTGTACATGGGCGTGGTCTACCTCGGTTCCCTGTTTTCCCTGCTGATCAACGGCTTCTACTCCATCGATGACTTCTCAGGTGTGCTCGTGCGCCAGTTCACGCTGCGCACCTTTGCACAAGTTCTCAACCCTGCCAATCGCGAGATCTTTCTGCGGACTGCGACCATGGCCGCCTGCGTCACCTTGGCGGCGGCGCTGATCGCCTTTCCTCTGGCCTACTTTATTGCCAAGTTCGCCTCGGCGCGGCTCAAGACCTGGATGCTGATCGCCGTGACCATACCCCTTTGGTCCAGCTACCTGGTGCGCGTCTATGCGTGGAAGCTGATCCTGGCCAAGGAGGGAATCCTGTCCTGGTTTCTCAATTTGCTGGGCCTCACGCCCGCGCTGGAGTGGATACTCAGCTTCCCCAGCATCGGTGGCTCCTCGCTGTCCTTGTCGCCGCTCGGCATGTTCATTGTCTTTGTGTATGTCTGGCTGCCCTACATGATCATCCCCATCCAGACCTCGCTCGAGCGCGTGCCCGGATCGCTCCTGGAAGCCTCAAGCGACTTGGGCGCCCGGCCGCTGCAAACCTTCCGGCGAGTTATTCTGCCGCTCTCCTTCCCGGGGGTCGTCGCGGGCTCGATATTCACCTTTTCCCTCACCTTGGGCGACTTCATCATCCCCCTGGCGCTTGGCAATTCGAAGTTCTTCATTGGCCAGGCGGTCTATTCCTACCAGGGCACCGGCGGCAATATTCCCTTGGCGGCGGCCATGACCATGGGCCCGGTCCTGATCATGGTCGGATATCTTCTGCTGGCGAGAAGACTGGGGGCGTTCGATGCCCTCTAGAACCTCACAGCCCCGGGCTCCCCTGGGACTGCTTCTCGCTTCCATTGGAACACTGCTCTTTCTGCACGTGCCGGTACTGGTGGTGTTCCTGTATACGCTCACACCGGAGGAGCAGACCTACACCTTTCCGCTCCCTGGCTTCACAACGCGCTGGTACGGGGCCGCGCTTCAGCGCCCCGATCTGTGGCGCGCCCTGACCCTGTCTTTGGAGGTCGCCGTGGTGGCAACCGCCGCGGCGCTTGTGCTGGGGACGCTGGCGGCTGCCGCGGTGTATCGCAGCCGTTTCTTCGGGCGGGAAGCTGTTTCCTTCCTGCTCGTGCTGCCGATTGCCCTGCCTGGGATCGTCACCGGGATCGCGCTGCGAACAGCTCTCGGCGGTCTGGATCTGCCCTTCTCGTTCTGGACCATCGTCATCGGGCACGCCACGTTTTGCGTCGTGGTGGTCTATAACAACGTGCTGGCTCGTTTTCGTCGGATGCAGGCCTCCCAGATCGAGGCCTCGATGGACCTGGGAGCGAATTCGTTTCAAACCTTCCGCCACGTGGTCCTGCCGAACGTCGCCACGGCTCTCTTGGCCGGCGGGATGCTGGCGTTTGCGCTCTCCTTCGATGAGGTCATCGTGACGACCTTCACGGCGGGTCAGCAGTCGACGCTCCCCATCTGGATCTTCAGCCAGCTGGTCCGCCCCCGGGATCGGCCCGTCACCAATGTGGTGGCGACCATTGTGGTGCTGATCACCTTCGTCCCGATCTTCCTGGCGCAGCGGCTATCTGCCCGAAGCTCAGATACGGAAGGTCAGGGCTCCTAGGCGGCGCGCGGAGAACGCGCCGGTTGCCGCACGGGCTCTCTGTACAAACTGATGCTGCGGCGCTTGCCTTTCCCCTGCAGGGCCAGTGCATTTGCCCTGGCCCTGCGGCTTTTGGCCGTCTTGATGACGACGCACCTGGGCATCGGGCTGGACGACATGTTCCAGTACGACATGCTGGCGCGCAGCCTGGCGGCCGGTCAAGGCTACCGCTGGTACGCGCCGCCCGACGCAGAACTGCTGGCGCCCTATCTTGGGCTCAGCGCCGACGAACTGGGGCTCGATCCGCGGGGCACGCTCACAACTTTCCGGGCGCCCCTCTATCCCGGCATCCTGGCTCTGGTGTATATCGTATTCGGTGCCGGCGAACAGCGATTCCTGGCAGCGCGCCTTGTGCAGGCTGTTCTGCTGGCTACTTGCGCCCCGCTCACATACTGGATCGCACGCCGCATCTTGGGCAGCAGCGGGGTGGGGCAGCAGGTTGGCGAACGCGCCGCGCGAGCCTCCGCCCTTGTGGTGGCAGCCTACCCGATGTTGATTGTCTATCCGCTGGGGCTGGCCACCGAGAACTTGTTCCTGCCTCTGGTTCTCGCATCATTTCTGGTCCTTGTTGATCTGTCTGCGGCCCTCAGGCGGAGGGGCGGCAGCGGGCCCTCAGCGCGCCGGCCGACCTGGCTCGCCGTCCTGGCCGGCATCTTGCTTGGTCTCAGCGCCCTGACGCGCTCCATCATCCTACCCTTTGGCCTGCTGGCCGGGCTGTGGCTCTGGCTGTACCTGGGGCGCATCCGTCATGCCTTGTTGCTCTGGTTGGCCCTCCTGTGCACCGTGACGCCATGGATCGTACGCAACTCGATGCTTGCGGGTCGTCTGACCGGTGTGGAGACTTCGATGGGGTACAACCTGTACTTGGGGTACCATCCGGCCTCCGACGGTTCGTTCATCTTTGGCCCCTCGCTGGATCTCCTGCGCATCGTTGACGACGTGGAGCGTGAGCGGGTCGCAACCGATATGGCCTGGAACTTCATCCGGAGCGCCCCCGCCCGGGTTCCCGGGCTGGCTCTGAGCCGGCTGGGTCACTTCTTCGACCTCGAATGGCGCGCCTTCACGTATTTCTACGCCAACGGCCTGCTGGGAGCGCTCAGCCCGCCCATCCTGGTGATGATTCTCTTGGCCCTCGCGCTGCCATTCGCGGCCATCACGATCTCTGGACTGGTCGGTGCCGCGGCTCTGGAGCACTCGCCGGAGAGGACCCTGCTGTTCGGCTTGGCGGGTGCATACATCTTGCCTCACATCCTGATCCTCTCGGAGGAGCGTTTTCACCTGCTACTTGTCCCTTTCCTGGCAATGCTTGCAGCTGCCGCATGGGCGATGACCCCAGGCGCGCGGGAAGGGTTTTCTCCTCGCAAGTGGGTTCTGGCGTCTGGCATCGCCCTGCTGGGGGTGAACTGGGTGCTCCAGTTCGCCCGCAGCTTGCCGACGCTAACTCTCTTGCTCGGTCCGGGCGGCAATCGCCTGTACCTGCCGTACTAGCATAGGAATGATGACAGCCCTGCTCGGCTCGCGCTTGCGCTTCGACCGGCACGCGGTCACGGCCACCATCCTGACCACGCTGCTCTTGCTCGTGGACGCGTACTTTCCTCTCACAGCCTCCAAGTCCTACGATCGGTTGATCCTGTACCTCGCCATCCCGCTCTTGACTATTCTCTTGATCTACCGGGAAGGCGCGGCAAAGTATGGTTTCACCGCGGGGGACTGGAAAGTCGGGATCCCGCTCACCCTGATGGGAATGCTGCTCGTGACCCCGATCATCTGGGTCGCTGCCCGGCAGCCGTCCATGCAGCAATACTACGAGGCTCAATTGGGAGGCCTGCCTTGGAGTACCTTCGTGGATCTTCTTGGCTGGGAGTTTGTATTTCGGGGGTTCCTACTCTTCAGCTATGCCCGCAAGTATGGCGAAGACGCGCTCTGGTTGCAGGCTGTGCCATTTGCCCTGGCGCACATCGGCAAACCGGCCGTCGAGACACTTTCGACGCTGTTCGGGGGTTTCGCCTTCGGATGGCTGGCGTATCGCACGCGCTCTTTCATCTACCCCTTCTTGCTGCACTGGTACGTGGCGACGTTGACCATCGTGGTGGCCGCCGGCGCGCTGGGCTGACACAATGCTTGACACGGGGCTCTCCTTGCGCCCGGCAACTGCCAGGGATTCAGCGGCAATCCGCTCGCTGATCCGCCGCGTGCACATCAATCCGTCGGGCCTGGATTGGCGGCGTTTCCTGGTTGTTGTCGACCGCGACGGGCACTTGGTCGGTTGCGGGCAACTCAAGCGGCACGGCCGCGATATCGTCGAACTAGCCTCGATCGCGGTGGAGAAGAGGTTCAGAGGCAAGGGGATCGCCGGTGCCATCATCTCGCAGCTGGTCCTGGAGGCGCCGCGCCCGCTCTACCTCACGTGTCGCTCGATCTTGGGTCCCCTGTACGCGAAATGGGGGTTCCGTGAGCTCGCCCCGGCGGACATGCCAGACTACTATCGCCGCCTGGCCCGCCTGATGTCGGTCCTGATGCGTGCTCTGGGGCCGGAGGAACGCCTGCTGGTGATGGTCCTGAAGTAGAATCATGCCGTGCGACAGGCGGGGTACGTCGTCCTTGGCTTGCTGGGGGGGTTCTTCCTGGCTGGCTTGGCATTCCTGATCGCCCGTGCACCCTCCGGGCAGTCCATCCCTCTGGAGGGACCTCCCACGCCGATGCCACTGCAGGTGCACGTGGTGGGCGCTGTGCTGCGACCCGGCCTGTACGCTTTCTTGGAGAACAGCCGCGTGCAGGATGCTATTACCGCAGCTGGCGGGCTCACTTCAGATGCTCAAGTGGATGCTCTGAATCTGGCAGCCAGGCTTGAGGATGGTCAACAACTGCGAGTGCCGGCGAGATCCGAGCCGGCTCGGCCAACTGCCACGAGCCGGGCGGACTTCCGCGTGCTGCCATCCACGCCGGCGACAGCCACCGCGACGGGAAATCTGATCAATATCAATACTGCGTCGGCGGACGAGTTGGCTTCATTGCCTGGCATTGGACCCACCACGGCCCAGCGGATTGTGGAGTACCGCACCGAGAACGGTCCGTTTCAGCGCATCGAGGACTTGATCGACGTTGCTGGCATCGGCCCTGCAACTTTCGACAGCATCCAAGCACTGATCACCGTCTAGATATTCCGGCAAGGACCACAACGAAAAAGGCGGCTGGAATCCCAGGCAGGGGCCAGCCGCTTCTGCTGGTGGCGAGGGAGTCAGCTGAGCAGGTTGCGGGCGATCACCAAGCGCTGTACTTCGCTGGTGCCTTCACCGATGGTCAGCAGGCGGGCATCGCGGTACAGGCGCTCGACCGGGTACTCGCTGCTGTACCCATAGCCGCCATGGATCTGGATCGCGTTCCTGCAGACGCGCTCGGCCATCTCGGTGGCGAATAGCTTGGCCATCGCCGCCTCTTTCGTGTAGGTACGCCCTTGGTCCTTCAGCCATGCGGCCCGGTAGGTGAGCCAGCGGGCGGCCGCGATTTCCGTGTGACCGTCGGCCAGCATCCATTGGATGGCTTCGAAGCTGGCAATAGTCTTGCCAAAGGCCTTGCGCTCCTTGGCATAGGAAAGAGCGTATTCAAAGGCTGCCTGCCCCAACCCGAGCGCTATGGCTGCGATGCTGATCCGGCCCGCGTCCAGGGTCGCCAACGCTTGGTGGAGCCCATCGCCTGCATCACCCAGGAGGCTACCCGCAGGAACGCGAACGTCGACGTAGGTCACGGCGCTGGTGGGGGAGCCGTGCAGGCCCATCTTCTTCTCCGGCTTGCCTATACTGAGGCCAGGGGTGTCAGTGGGGACGACGATCAAGCTCAATGAGCGGTGGCCGCCGGCCGGATCTGTGCGAACTAGCGTGATGATGTAGTCGGCGATCGAGGCGTTGGTGCACCACATTTTGGCGCCGTCAACTATCCAGGAATCGCCGGATCGGGTGGCCCTGGTCTTGATGCCCCCCTGCAGATCACTTCCAGCATCCGGCTCCGTCAGCGCC
>DATIPW010000388.1:0-3472 GCA_035471605.1 Anaerolineales bacterium
CGTGCTGCTGCACCTGGTCGGTGGTTGGAGCGGCGGCCGGACGATCGAGGAACTGCAGGCAGGCGACATCGAGGCGATGCTGCGGCAGCATCTGTGGACCAGTGTGCACCTGGCGCAGGCCCTGGTGCCGCACATGCGTGCCGCCGGCTGGGGCCGCTTCCTGGTGATCTCCTCGCCCGCAGCTTCGCAGCCGGTTGCCAGACGCGCGCCCTATGCCATCGGCAAGGCTGCGCAGGAAGCCCTGGTGCTGACGATGGCGCAAGAACTCAAGGGCTCCGGTGTCACGGCCAATGCCGTGCTGGTGAGCACGATTGATGTCGCCGGAGAGCGCAAGCGCAAGCCGGACGCAGCCAACCTCGGCTGGGCAACCCCTGAGGAGATCACGGCCACCCTCTTGCACCTGTGCAGCGATCAAGCCGGAACGATCAACGGAGCCCGCATTCCGCTGCATGGCGGGTAGTTGGCAGACTGCCGCCCCGGCGCGGAGAAAAGGGATGGGTCATGTCACTCACCAAGATGCAGATCAAGGATTTGCTGGATGAAAATCTCAAGCACAAGTGCGCTGAGGGCTATGGGCCCAACCGCGTGTGCGTGCGCATCGCGGCCATCGGCGAGCTGCCGTCACGCTTCGGCAGCTTCCAGATCTACGCGTTCTACAACAACCGCGACGACAAGGAACACGCGGCCATCGTGCACGGCGACGTCCTGCACGCCGAGAACGTGCCGGTGCGCGTGCATTCCGAATGCCTGACGGGCGATGCCATCGGCTCCCTCCGCTGCGATTGCCGGGATCAGCTGGAGGCCTCGCTCAAGCGCATCGGGCAGATGGAACGCGGGGTGCTGCTGTACCTGCGCCAGGAGGGCCGCGGCATCGGCTTGATCAACAAGATCCGCGCCTACGGATTGCAGGACCACGGCTACGATACGGTGCAGGCCAACCTGGCCCTCGGCTTCCGGGATGACGAGCGCGAGTACAGCGTGGCAGCGCACATGCTCGACTCAATGAAGATCAATTCCATCCAGCTCATGACCAACAACCCCCGCAAGATCAATGAGCTGACAAAACTGGGCGTGGTGGTCAGCGGGCGAATTCCCGTGGTCATTCCCCCGAACCCGTTCAACGAGTTCTACCTGAAGACCAAGGCTGAGAAATCCGGGCACTGGCTGGACCCGAATCACATGCTGCACCTGCAGGAGCAGAGCGACCGGATGGTGGTGGAGGGCATGACCGAAGCGGAGATCGCCGACCTGCTGCAGGACTGATGTGCACGGCCGCGGGGCAGTCCACCACGAGCGCCCGCGAGCAAAACGCCGGGGCCGGATACACGATCCGGCCCCGGCGCTCTTTCCCAGGGCGGCGATTCGCATCCTGCCCAGGGGGGCCACCTCCGGCTAGCCGGCGTGGATGCCCAGATCCCGAAAGGCCGCGACCAACTGCCCGCAGTCCTTGAATTGCACGGCCCGCAGTCCCACTGAGCGGGCCACCTCAATGTTGATGGCCAAATCGTCCACGAAAACGCATTCCGCCGGGGAGCGACGCAACTTGTACAGCACCGTCAGGAAGGTGATCCGCTCGCGCTTGGTATGACGCAGCTCGAACGAGAAGAATTGATGGGGGAAAACCTCCAGCACGGGAACATGCCGCCGGATGAAATCCACCCACTCGCGGGCATGGTCCGAAAGCAGCGCGAGGTCATATTTGGCTGACAGGGCCCGCACCAGGTCCTCCATGCCGTCGACGCGTTGCAGGAAGCCTTGACGCAGCAGCTGGCCGACTTCATCGGCGGAGATGCCCCGCCAGGCATGCCGGCGGATGACCTCCTCCAGATACTGCTTCTCGCTGATGCGGCCCTCAAAGAGCGAGAAGGCCCAGGGTATCCAGAGCGCATCCGCCACGCTGCGTTCAGGCACCCCCAAGCGCTGCGCCAGGGGTTTCTCCGCGCCCCACAGGCCCGCGATCAGCACGTCGGACAGGTCGAAGATCAGCGTGGAATAGGGCGGGTCTGGCGCGGACACGGGGGCATTCTACCTGTTCCCGCCCCCGGGAGGTCGGCAAGCGTCGGTTTCCCGCCGCCCGTCCCGGGCGAAGTGACCAAAGGCAATCCCCTCGCTGGGAGAAACCGGCCGGGGTCTCTGCCTTGCGCCCGGTGGGAATGCGGCGCTGCCATCCTGCTGGCCCGCGACACCCGGCGCGGCGCGCCCGCCCTCCCTGCACAAGATAGTGACAAATGACACGTGAATTCTGGATGGGCCAAGCGTACAGTGAGAATAAATTCGGTGGGGAGTTGGTGCGTCTCGGCGCCGGGGTCGGCGCCGCCCGGGGAGGGCCCATGACGCGCAAGACGAAGATCCTGCTCGCCGCCGGCATCCTGACCCTGGTGTGCGGGATGGCCGTGGCCGGCGTGCTGCTGGGCGTGGTGTCCATCCCACCCATAGGCGAACAGCTGCCAGAAGGCGCAAATCGGGCCTCGGTCACAATCGTCTACCCCGCCGCCGGCGGCACCTGGCCGCTGAACAGCTACGTCCCCATACGCGTGATGGCTCGCGCCGCGCAGCCGATTGCCAGCGTCGACGTCTTCATCAACAATACGCCACTGGAGCCGCGCAAGGGCGTGGTGAGCACCTGGGCCGGCCAGTGGGATTGGCAGCCCGGGGTTGCTGGCGATTTCGTGCTCACGGCGCGCGTCACCACGCAGGCAGGCGCCGTCAGCCTCTCGGAGCCGGTGCGTATCCATGTCGGCGAGGCCGCCGCCGGGATGACGATGGCGAGGGCGGAGGGCGGCGAGACACTGGCCGACATCGCCGCGGCGCAGGGCGTCTCCCCCGAAGCGCTGCAGGCCGGCAACCCAAACACTGACCTGAGCGCACAACTGGAGCCGGGCCAAGCTATCTTTGTGCCGGATGCGCCTGCCCCCGTGGAGTCCGCCCAGCTGATCGAGCCGCTGCCCGAGTCGCAAGCAGCCGGGCCGGCGGCGGAAGGTGAGGCCCAGGACGCCGAGCCCGGGGGCGGCGGAGAAGGCAGCCCCGCCGGTAACAGCGCTAATTTCCTCAACGACTTGAACTTCATGCTCAAGAGCAGTGAGCAGAACCAGGAGCCAGCCGCTGGTGATTCGAGCACGGCCGGCAAGGACCCGGCCTCTGTGCCGCAAGCCCCCCAGCTGGAAGGCGACTTTTCCGGTTGCGACGTCAAGTTGCGCATCGGCGGCTGGTACTACGATCCCATCGATCCGCTCGTGATCAAGCGGGATGAGGACGGCTTTTTCGTCTACCGCTCCAGGGACGGAGGCGCGTTCGAGCGCATCCAGACGGTCGCGCCCATCCATGATTCCAAAGATGACAAGAACCGCGAGCTGGTGTATGCCAACGAGTACGGTGAATTGACCTACTACGCCTCCGCCTTTAATGTGCTGGGTGAGTCGGCCAGCAACCCCATCACACTTCCGCTGTCCTCATTCAACTGCAAAGCGCCATC